>NZ_JBJDRI010000021.1:0-72345 GCF_044987425.1 Microbacterium sp. ZW T5_56
GGGGTGGGCTGCGGGGTGGAACCGGACTTCACCGACACCTCGGTGCGGGTGTCGAGCGTGCGGTTCGTGACCGACAGCGCGTGCGCCGCAGAGGTGCCCACGATGTAGGACTTTCCGGACTCGAGAGCCCCGGCCGGAACCGTCAGCGTGGTGGTGAACGAACCGTCCTTCAGTTGGGACGGCATGACCCAGGCGAGGGCCAGCCAGCCGTCAGCCGGGAAGGCACCCGACGTCCAGTTGGATGCCTCGCCGAGACCGAGGTACACGCCGTTGGCCGCGCCCGCGCCGGTGAAGCCGGTTCCGGAGACGGTGACGACGTTCTCGACGGTGGGGTCGAGGTCGGTGGACGGCGACAGGGTGACCTGGGGGCCGTCGGTCGGCGTCGTCGGGGTTGGTGTGGGGGTGGGCGTCGGAGTGGTCGGGGTCGGCGTGGGCTCCGGGGTGGAGCCGGTCTTCACCGACACCGCGGTACGCGTGTCCAGGCTGCGGTCGGTGACGGACAGACCGTGCGCGGCGGACGTGCCGACGATGTACGACGTACCCGCTGTCAGCGCACCAGCCGGAACCGTGAGCGTCGTGGTGAACGCGCCGTTCTTCAGCTGCGCGGGCATCACCCAGCCGAGAGCCACCCAGCCATCTGCCGGGAAGGCACCCGACGTCCAGTTCGATGCCTCACCGAGCGCGAGGTACACGCCGTTCGCGGCGCCCGCACCGGTGAAGCCGGTACCCGAGACCGTGACGACGTTCTCGACCGCGGGGTCGAGGGGGGCCACTGGAGTGATGACCACGGAGGGCTTGGTACCCGGCAGGGTCGGCTTGGTGGGGGTCGGCGTCGGCGTCGTGGGTGTCGTGGGAGTCGGCGTGGGGTTCGGCTCCGGGGTGGAACCGGCCTTCACAGACACCGCAGTACGGGTATCGAGTGTGCGGTCAGTGACCGACAGGCCGTGCGCCGCGGACGTGCCCACGATGTAGGACGTCCCCGCCGTGAGAGCACCGGCCGGAACCTTCAGCGTCGTCGTGAACGCGCCGTTCTTCAGCTGCGTGGGCATCACCCAGCCCAGCGAGACCCAACCGTCGGCCGGGAAAGCACCCGACGTCCAGTTCGACGCCTCGCCCAGCGCCAGGTACACACCGTTCGCGGCGCCCGCACCGGTGAATCCGGTACCGGAGACCGTCACGACGTTCTCGACCGACGGGTCGAGGTTCGACGACGGCGAGACCGTCACGCGAGGCGTCGCGGTCGGCTGCGTCGGAGTCGGAGTCGGCGTCGCCGTCGGCGTCGGCGTTGCCGTCGGAGTCGGGGTAGCCGTGGGCTCCGGCGCCTTCGCACCGCGGTAGTCCACGGCGACGGACAGTTCCTGCGCCGCGTTCACCACACCACCGGCGGCGTACGCGTACACGCCCCAGTTACCGCCCGCGAGCGCGGTGTCGAACTTCTGCGCGGTCAGCGTCAGCGAGAACTCACCGGTGGCGGAGACGATCGCCGCCTGGGCCTCGACGGTGGACCGGTACTGGGCAGGGACCGTGTCCAGCACGGCCTGCGACATCGCCCAGCGCTGATCGGCGACCTTGCGGGTGCTCGACGGCGCGGATGCGGACGGCTTCCAGTCAGCGAGGAAGGAACCGAGCACCACATAGGTGCCCTGCGGACCGACGGGCAGCGGCGCGCCGCGTCCGCCGACGTTGCCGTTCGGGTCAAAGCCGCTGCCGCGGACGACAAGCGCGTCGCCGTCGTACAGGGGCTGGCCGGTGTACGGCGTGGTGCCGTCGGCGAGGAACACCGAGATCTTCGGTTCGTAGACCGGCGTGACCGGCGTGGCCGTGACCTCGACGGTAGCGACAGTGGAGTCGGACGGCAGGAATGCCGCGACATCCTCCGGAGCGAAGGACGCCGTGAACGAGTGGGTTCCGACAGCCGGCGAGACGGTGAAGACGGCGACGCCGTTGCTGACCGCGGTGCTCTGTCCGTCGCTGAGCGTCACGGTGCCGGCCGCAGCCGGAGTGACGGTGGCGCTCAGGGTGACGCTGGATCCCTCGACGATCGACGCGGCGCTCGCGACGAGCGTGGTCTGCGTGGCCTCGGCGGGCTTCGGGAACAGTGCGTCCCAGTTGATCGCCACGTCGGTGCGCGCGTACAGGGTCGCCGCGGTCGGCAGCGAACGCGACGGCCAGGTGATGACCTCGTACGCCTGCGCGCGATCCAGCGACGCCGCGTCCTGCGAGAGCGTGCCCGAGATGGACCCGTCGGGAGCGATGTCGGCGGAGATGTTCGGCACGGAGCCGCCCATGTCGATGCTCGCCAGATCGGAGCCCTTCACGATGAGCGCGGCATACAGGTGCGGCGAGGACTGACCCGGCAGAGCCTTGATGTCCTCGTAGCCCGTGCCGGACACCGTGACGTCGATGCGCGTGTCGGGAACCTCGGTCGCCACGGCGGTGAGCGTGCGGTTGTCCGCCGCGGCCGCCGCTGGGGTAGCGAGACCGATGATGGCGGCCGCAGCCACCATCGCGCCGGTCAGCGCTGTCGCGAGCGCCCGCATGATCGGCGCCCTTCTCCTGGTCTTCACGTCAGGACCTTCCTCTTCTGGTGCACCTGCGTGCTGCGCGCAGGGTCGGGGGTATTCATCAGACTTTTGTTAGCCTAACCTAACTAATTGCTCAGGCGAACCTCAGAATCAGGCGCGACGACGCGGCAGGATGATCGGTCGGCCCGTATCGGGATCCGCCATCACGCGCACCGGAGCGCCGTAGACCTCGGCCACGCGCTGCTCGGTGAAGACCTCGCCGGGACTGCCCTGAGCAACGATCGCGCCGCCCGCGAGCATCGCCACCTCGTCCGCGTAGGCGGCCGCCACCGAGAGGTCGTGGAGCACCACGACAACTGCCCGGCCGGTCGCGGCCAGGTCGCGCGCGATGCGGAGCACGTCCTCCTGGTGACGCAGATCCAGCGCCGCGGTGGGCTCATCGAGCAGGACGATCCCGGTGTTCTGCGCCAGCACCCGCGCCAGCGAGACCCGAGCCTTCTCACCGCCGGAGAGCGCGGGGAACGGTCGATCCACGAGATGCGAGGCATCGACCCGAGACACGGCGTCGTCGATGATCGCCGTGTCGTTGTCAGATGCGGGCCACGGCGCTCGACCCATCTCGACCACGTCGCGGGCGGTGAAGGAGAACGTCACCTGGTTGGACTGCATGAGGACGGCGCGCATGCGGGCCAGCTCCTTCGCCGTCCAGGTATCGAGCGGGCGGTCATCGAGGAGAACCTCTCCCGACTGCGGGCGAACATCCCCGGTGAGCACGCTCAGCAGGGTCGATTTGCCGGCTCCGTTCGGGCCCACGAGCGCGAGCACGCGGCCGTACGGCACGTCGAGGTCGACGCCGTCCAACACGGCCGAGCCGCCGAGCAGCACACGGATACCGCGCGCGGTGATCGCACTCATGCCCAGCCACCCGCCCGGCGCCGGTTGCGGCGGATCAGCCAGTAGAAGAAGGGGCCACCCACGAGAGAGGTGAGCACGCCGATCGGCAGATCTGTGGCCGGCACCAGCGTGCGCGCCAGCAGGTCGGCGAGCACCAGGAGCGCCGCGCCGAGCAGCGCGGAGGCGCCGATCAGCAGACGGTTGGACGGGCCGAGGATCATCCGCACGATGTGCGGGACGACGAGGCCGACGAAGGAGATGATGCCGACAAAAGCCACCGCGGCTCCGGTGAGGAGGGCCACCAGCACGATCGACAGAATGCGCAGCCGCTCGACGCGGACGCCGAGGTGCGCCGCGGTGCGATCGCCCAGTGCGAGCAGATCGTACTGGCGTGCCAGCAGGAGCGCCGCGATCACGGCGGCACCGCCGACCAGCGCGGAGACACCCACCTCGCCCCAGCGCGACCCGTTCATCGAGCCGAGCTGCCAGAACACGATCTGCTCGCGCGATCCGGAATCCCCCACCGTCATCAGCAGCGCGAGTCCGGCGCCGGCGAAGGCGTTGACGGCGATGCCGGTGAGCACCAGGGTCACCGACTCGGTGCGCCCCTGAGCGCGGGCGGTCGAATACACCACGAAGGTGGCGACGAGTCCTCCCGCGAACGCGAACACCGCGGTGGTCCACCCGCCGAGGAACGTGAGGCCGAAGGCGATCGAGGCCGCAGCTCCGAGCGCAGCTCCCGAGGAGACGCCGACGACGCCGGGTTCAGCCAGCGGATTCGCGAACACCGCCTGCATCACCGCACCGGCGACGGCGAGCAGCGCTCCCACGAGGAGCGACATCACCACGCGTGGCAGGCGGATCTGCCACAGCGTCTGCTCGATGAGGGCGTCATCCGGCGCCCATCCGTTCGGGATTCCGACGCTTCGCAGCAGGGAGCCGACCACTTCGGCGGGTCCGATCACGAGCTGTCCGAGACCGGCCGAGAGCACGATGCCGGCGAGGAGCAGTGCGGCGGACGCCGTGAACAGCATGACGATCCGCGACCGACGACGTGCGGCGAGACCGGTACTGGTCACGATGCGTCCGGAGCGTAGATCGCGCGCGCCAGGGCGTCCAGCACCTCGGCGGAGCGGGGTCCGAAGGAGAGGATCTCGCCGTCGGCCATGTCCACGATGCGCTTGTGCTGGCCGGCGGTCGTGAGGGCGATGGCCGGCTTGGCCTGCAGCAGTCCGTCGACCCCGCCTACCGAGTCCAGCCCGCTGGTCATCACGAGGATGAGGTCGGGATCGGCTGAGACCATCGCCTCATCGGTCAGCGGACGCATGCCGCCCCAGCCGAGTTCGCCCGCGACGTCGATACCGCCGAGCGCCTCGATGAGCTGGTCGGCACCGGACTCGGAGCCGAAGAGGTAATAGACGCCGGACGACCCCCGCAGGTAGAGGAACACCATGCGGAGTCGGTCGCTCTCGGCCTGCGGCGCCAGCGCCGCGATCTCCGCGCGGGCGACGGCGAGTGCGTCGGCGGTACGCTGCGCGAGCGCGTCCCCCGCCTCCGTCGCGCCGAAGACGGCAGCCACGGCACGCGCCATGTCGATCGCACCGTCATAGGAGGCGGTGTCTTCGATGAAGACCACGGGGATTCCGACGTCCCGCAGCTGCGTCACCACATCGTTCGGACCGATCGATCCGTCGGTGATCACCAGGGTGGGACGCAGGGCGATGACGGCTTCGGTGTTGATCGTGTGGCCGCTGCCGGTGATCACCGGCAGCTCCTCGACGCCCGGGAAGGTGGAGGAGATGTCGCGACCGACGAGCGTGTCTCCGAACCCCAGCCCCCACACGGTGGCGGCGATGGAGCCGGCGATGTCCATCGCGATCACGCGAGACGTGTCGGTGACCGTCACGCCGACGTCGCCGGATCGATCGTGCGACACCACCGTGGCAGGCAGGCTCTGCGCCGGATCGTTCGTCACCGGCTCGATCGCGGAGCCGAGCAAATGAGCCGTGCTGGGCCCCTCGAACGCCTTCGGATCGGCAAGTGGCGTCACCTCCGCGAGCGGCACGCGCTGCGTCGCCGACGCGGTGTCGGTCCCGCCAGCGTCTGCGCCCGCGGCCGGCGTGCACGCGGCGAGGGAGAGGAGCAGCGCGGCGGCGGCGAATGCGGTGGCCAGGCGACGCATCAGCGCTGGTCGTCTCCGTCGGTCGGGTTCGCGCTGCGTCGACGCACGAGCAGCGTGGTCCCTGCGGCCGCGAGCAACACGACGACGCCACCACCGATGGCCCACGGCACCCAGCTGCTGTCTGCCGACGCGTCGGTCACAGGGGTGGCGGTCGCGGGAGTCGGGGTCGGGGCCGGGGCGGTCGCTTCACTCGGCTCTGCGGTCGGTGTCGACTCCGCCTCCACCGCTACCTCCGTGGGAGCGCAGGTGGCGTGCACGGTCAGCGCGATCGGATCGAAAGCCGTGCCAGCGTCGTAGTTGCCGAATGCCGCGAAGCCCTCGGGCGTAATCGCGGTGGGGAGCTCCGCTCCCGCGATCGTGACGTCCGCATCGGTGCGCGTGACGGTGGCCGAGGTGAGATCGATCTCAACGAAGGGCACCTGGGTGGCCGTGTGCACGGTGTTGTCGCCCGCGAGCGCCTGGTCCATCGGCACGCTGGAGATGTCAAGCAGGAGGCGTGCGGAACCGGGGCCGGTGAGCTGCAGCGTCGGCGCGGACACGCTGGTCTGCAGCAGGCCCTCGTGACCGGTGAAGTGAATCGCGCCCAGGAAGGACACTGCGCCGGTCGCGGTGTCGGGCGCGTAATCACCCGTGCCCGCGGTGAACGAGAAGCTCGGTGTGGTGTAGCTCGCGCCGCCGTCGGTCTGCCACTCGCCGTTGGCGATCGTTCCGGAGATGTACGAGCGGAAGGACTCCTTGAAACCCCAGGTGAGGTCCGCCGCATCCACCGTGCATGCGCCCGGGGCGACCGCCGCTGCCGACGGCGTCGCCGTGATCACGGAGCCGCCGCCGATTCCCAGAGCGGCCGCCAACAGGAGGGCGGGAATCGCGCGCCTTCCCGTGGTGCGAGGGCGCGAGGAAACAGCGGCGAGCGAGCGCATGACGACTCCGAATCGAGAAGGGGGATCTTCATAAGACTAAGGCATGCCTTACCTTTGTTCGAATCGGCACGTCTGTGGCCGGGGTTAGCGTGGCAGTATGCCGACCCCGAAAATCGAGACGATCATCGGCCGCCGAGCGCTCGCCGCGGTGCTGGACGGCTCCACCGCGCGCGCGGATCGCGCCACCGCCGTGCGCTATCTGCTGCAGCTGCTCGCCGAGAAGGCCCCCGGCAATTCCGTCGAGGTGCGCGTTCCCCCGTTCGGCGCCGTTCAGGTGATCGAGGGTCCGCGCCACACGCGCGGAACGCCACCCAATGTCGTGGAGACGGACGCTGACACCTGGATCGCCCTGGCGACGGGCGCCCAGTCCTGGGCGGAGCTGTACGGGCAAGGGCTGATCAGCGCCTCCGGCGTGCGCGCCGATCTCTCGCCGCTGCTCCCGTTGCGCCCCTGACGTTGCGCTTCACACGAGAACGCACGTGCGGTAACGCGCGGCGCGCCCCCGGATAGGCTGGGACGCGTGAAGATCCTGGTGCTTGGTTCCGGTGCTCGTGAGCACGCCATCGTCCTCGCTCTGCGTGCAGAGAGCGCCGAGCACGAGCTGTTCGCCGCCCCCGGCAATGCGGGCATCGCTCGCGACGCCACCATCGTCCCCGTCGATGCGAATGACCCGGTCTCCGTCACCGACTTCGCGCAGACGCACAGCATCGATCTGGTGGTCGTCGGTCCCGAGGCTCCGCTCATCGCCGGCGTGGCCGATCGCCTCCGCGCCACGGGGATCCCCGTCTTCGGTCCGAGCAAGGCCGCCGCGGCGCTTGAGGGATCCAAGGCGTTCGCCAAGCGCATCATGGAGGCCGCGGGGGTTCCCACCGGTCGCGCCGTGCGTGCCGCATCCGCCACCGAGGTGACCGCGGCGCTGGATGAGTTCGGCGCCCCGTACGTGGTGAAGGCCGATGGTCTCGCTGCGGGCAAGGGCGTGATCGTCACGACCGATCGCGACGCTGCCGTCGCCCACGCGGAGTCCTATCTTCCGGGCGGACCCGTCCTGATCGAGGAGTTCCTGTCCGGACCCGAGGTCTCCCTGTTCTTCCTGTCCGATGGTGACACCGTGCGTCCGCTCAGCCCCGCGCAGGACTTCAAGCGCGCGGAGGACGGCGACGCCGGCCCCAACACCGGCGGCATGGGCGCGTACTCTCCGCTGCCGTGGCTCGCCGAGCAGTTCGGTTCGGAAGCGGCGTTCGTCGACGAGGTCGAGAAGACCGTCGCCCTCCCCGTCATCCGCGAGATGGACCGCAGCGGAACCCCGTTCATCGGGCTGCTGTACGCGGGCCTCATCCTCACCGATGCGGGCATCAAGGTGATCGAGTTCAACGCCCGCTTCGGCGACCCGGAGACCCAGGTGGTGCTCCCCCGCCTCACCACCCCCCTGTCACGGCTGCTGTTCGCGGCTGCCACCGGAACCCTCGAGGATGAGGGGCGTCCGGAGTTCTCCGATCGCAAGGCCGTCACCGTGGTCCTCGCGAGCGAGGGCTACCCGGTGAACCCCGTCACGGGTCGACCGATCACGGGCCTCGCCGATGCCGAGAGCGTCGCCGACGTCCACATCGCGCATGCCGCGACCAACGACTCCGGCGGAGCGCTGACTGCGACCGGTGGCCGCGTCCTCAACGTGGTGGCGACCGGCGACTCGTTCTCGGCGGCCCGCACGGCCGCCTACGCGGCGATCGAGCGCATCGGCCTGGAGGGCTCGCACTACCGCCACGACATCGCCGCGCGCGTCGCCGGCGACTGACACCCGAGAAACCCAAGCAAGTCCGAGAAACCCCGCGTTGCGGGGTTTCTCGGACTTGCTTGGGTGTTTCGCGGGCGTGGGGCGGCGTTACGAGCGCGCGGCGGGGATCGACGACGGACGCTGCATGAAGCACACCGCGACGACGCCGATCAGTAGCACGAACGCGGGCAGCAGGATCGTTTGCGACATCGCGGTGGCGAAGGGCTCGACCACCGACGGCGGGATCGGACCGGTGGAGGCACCGAAACCACCCTCCGAGGCGCCGGGCAGGTTCGCCTCCAGGCGGCTCTGCATCAGCGCGGCGACCGCAGCGGATCCGATGACGGAGCCGATCTGACGTGTGGTGTTGTAGATGCCCGATCCGGCACCGGCGAGCGCGCGCGGCAGGTTGCGGTTGGCGGTGGTGGCCAGCGGACCCCACATGCCGGCCTGGCCGACGCCCATCACACCGGCGATGATCAGGTACACCCACAGCGGGGTGTCGACGCTCATGGTCATCGAGTAGGCGAAGATCGCGATCGCGACGAGCAGCAGTCCCGGGATGAGCAGGACGCGGGGGTCGGTCCGATCCAGCAGCTTGCCCGCGAACGGTGCGAGCACACCAGAGATGACGGCCATCGGGATCATCAGCAGCGCGGCCTGCGTGGGGTCGAGACCCCGGGCAACCTGCACGAAGAACATCAACGGCACGACCATGCTGGTCACCGTGAAGCCGACCGTGGTGATCGCGAGATTCGCGACGGAGAAGTTGCGGTCACGGAACAGCCCCAGCGGCACGAGCGGCTCGTTCTTGGTGCGCGCCTGCATGATCACGAACACGACGAGCAACGCGATGCCGCCGATGATCATCGCCCAGACCCAGCCGTCCCACGACATCTTCTCGCCCTCCTGCAGCCCGAAGACCAACAGGAACAGGCCGAGGCCGGAGACGATGACGCCGGGGATGTCGAAGGAGTGCGCGTGGCGCTCCAGGTTGGGCACGAGGATCCACGCGGCGATGAAGGCGATGACGCCGACCGGAAGGTTCACGAAGAAGATCCACGACCAGCCCCAGCTGTCCACCAGCAGACCACCGGCGATCGGGCCGACGAGCGAGGCGACACCGGCGGTGGCGCCCCACAGTCCCATCGCCGCACCGCGCTGCTGCGGCGGGAAGAGGCGGGTGATGACGGTCATCGTCTGCGGCGTCATCAGCGCGGCGCCGAGACCCTGCACCGCGCGAGCGGCGATCAGCATGCCGAGGGAGTCGGACAGACCGCACCACAGCGACGCGAGGGTGAAGACCACCAGGCCCGACAGGTAGAGGTTCTTCGGCCCGAAGCGGTCGCCCATCCGGCCGGTGACAAGGAGCGGGACGGCGTACGCCAGCAGGTACGCACTGGTGACCCACACCACGTTGTCGAGGTTGTTGGTGTCGGGATCCAGGGCCGCCTTGATCGCGGGGTTGGCCACCGAGACGATGGTGGTGTCCACCAGGATCATGAAGAATCCGATGACCAGAGCCCAGAGGGCGGGCCACGGCTTGACCACCCGGTTGGAACCGGTGGTCACGGGTGCGGACGCGGTCATGCGTCGTCCTTTCCAGGAATGAAGTGCGAAGAAGCACGGTGCACCTCCGACGGCGCGCCCCAGTGCAGGGCGCCCGACGCGAGATCCGCGCAAAGGGATTCGGTGAATGCGATGTCGGCGTTCAGCAATGCGATCGCACGCTGAAGCTCGACGAGATATTGCCGGTCGACGGGTTTCGCCAGCGCGCCGGTGAAGCCGCCCTGGTACTCGTCACGCAGCGTGGTGAGCTGGTCGATGCGCTGCCCCAGCAGGACGACGACCTCCTCGCGCGGCAGGTTGTGAGCCTCCGCGAGTGCCACCGCGTATTCGTCGGGGCGATCGGTGGAGCCGAGGCGCTCGCGCACCCAGCTCGCGATCTCCGCGGCACCCGCCGGCAGCAGCGTATAGGTGGTTCGCTCGGGGCGATTGCCTTCGCGGTCGGTTCCCGCCTCGGCAATCCATCCGTCGCGCACCAATCCGGCGATCTGGTTGTAGAAGGTTCCGGTCTGGATGGACACCAGCCGGTTCTCCCGGCGATGGCGCAGCAGCCGCATCATCTCGTACGGGTGCATGTCTCGCTCGCCCAACAGCGCGAGGATCATGATCCCGAGCGGGCGCACGGGTCGTGTGCTCATCGTTTGATCGCCTCCAATTAGTACAGATGGAATAGTACACCTGTAATTCTCTTCGGAAACCATCCTTCCGAAGTTAGGTCACCCTAAGCTGGAGGCATGACCGATGTTCAGCCGCGTTTTCACCGCGAAGTCACCCGCTACGACCTCGTCAGCCGATCCCTGACCGTGTCGCGCGTCCAGCGTGTCGCGCCCGACATGATCCGCGTGACGCTCTCCGGAGCGGAGCTCGACGGATTCGCCAGCGTGGGGCCCGCGGACCACGTCAAGGTGTTCTTCCCCGACACCGACGGCGTCATCCACACCCGACGCCCGGATGCCGAACCCACGGGCACCGTGATCCTGCGCGACTTCACGCCGCTTCCTCGCGACGGTGAGCTCGCGCTCGACTTCTACACGCACGCCGATCCGGGTCCGGCAGCGGCGTGGGCCCAGTCCGTGAGCGTCGGCGACGCCGCGCGCATCGCCGGGCCGCGCGGCTCGCGGGGCGTTCCCGCGGATGCGTCTCGCGTCATCCTTTTCGCGGACGAGACCGCTCTGCCCGCGGTGACGCGATGGCTGGAACTGCTGCCGGCATCCGTCGCGGTTGAGGTCATCGCGATGATCGGGAACGGCGACTGGGTGGCCGACTATCTCGGCTCGACCACCGCGTCGGTGCATGTCGTGGGCCGTGACGCGGAAAGCGCGCTGGCGGCGCTGGCAACCCTCGCCCCGATCGACGAGTCCACGTTCGTCTGGGCCGCGGGCGAAGCCACACAGCTCATCCCGATCCGCCGACACCTCCGTCGCGAGCTCGGTCTGCCCAAGGAGCAGGTGATCGTCGACGGCTACTGGCGCCGCGGCGCCGCCGACTTCGACCACCACGCACCCCTGGACCCCACCGATCCCGAGGAGTGAGCACCCGCGAGACTTCCGTCTGTGGGCGAGAATCCGCGCGTTGCGCCGATTCTCGCCCACGTTCGGAAGTCTCGCGGGTGATGGGTGCACGCGTAGGATCGACGCGACCGGATCGGCATGCGCATCGCCCGCATGACTCGCACCGCGGGTGTAGCGGGCATCGCTCGCGACGCGAGTACGATGCCGGCGTCAGGACGTCGGTCTCGTCGACGACTCGCGGCGAAACAACGGACAACGACAACGAGGGGAGACGTGATGGCACGCCGACCCACGGTGTACGACGTCGCGAAGCTCGCGGGGGTGTCCACGGCGACGGTGTCGTTCGCGTTCCGACGTCCCGACGAGGTCCGCGACAGCACGCGGGAGGCGGTGCTGCAGGCGGCGCGTGAACTCGGGTACGTGCCGAGCGGTGCCGCGCGCGGTCTCGCTCGCGGCGGCACGGGCGTGCTCGGTCTGCAGTCGTTCGATCTCCTCACCGAGTCCGATCTCCTCTCCCCCCCAGCGGCGATCCCGGTCGATGATGGCCCGCCGGACCCCCGGGTCTTCCCCCTCTATGTCGACGAAGTCCAGCGCGGCTTCGAGCTGGAGTGCCGGCAGCGCGGGCGATCGGTGCACATCAGCAACGACCCGCGCACACCCCAGGACGTCACCGATCACGCCGGACGCGTGGACGGACTGGCCGTCTTCCCCAGTCGCGCCGGGCTCAGCGGCGTGGCCGACGTCCTCGAATCGGTCGTGCGCACGGTGCCGATCGTCCTGTTCAGCATGGGTGGGGTCAGCGCCGACGACGCGTTTCACCGCGTGCAGGCCGACAACGATGGCGGCGCGCGTGCAGTGATCGCACACCTTGTCGATCATCACCGCGCACGCCGCCTCACCTTCCTCGGCGATCTCGCCGCACCGGATTACCAGGAGCGATTCATCGCCATCACGGACGAGCTCGCGACCCGCGGACTCGCGCCACTCGCGGCGGCCAGCACCGCCGCAGTCAACGACGCCACCGCAGCGGACGACGCCACCGCGACACAGCACGCCCCCGATATCGCCGCGATCATCGCGGACATCTCCGTGACGAATCTCCCCGACGCCTTCGTGTGCGCGAGTGACCAGATCGCCATCGCGCTCATCGAGCAACTCACCCGGCGCGGTGTCTCGGTGCCGGCCGATGTGATCGTCACCGGCTTCGACGGCATCCTCGCCAGTCGAGTCCTCCGCCCCACCCTCACCACCGTGCGCCAGCCCATGGCCGACATGGGACGAACCGCGGCGCGGATCCTCGCCGAGGAAGCCGAGAACCGCAGCGAAACGGGTCGAACGGTGATCCTTCCCACGACCCTCGTGCTCGGCGAATCCTGCGGCTGCGGATCCGGCTCGACGGAATTGGGCTGACCCGCTTGCGTCCGCCTCCTGATCGGACGATACTCGAACTGATCTAAGCGCATAGATTGCGTGCGGATCGCAACTCGACAATCCGGCGCGAGCTTCGCACCGATGCCACTCGCGAGCGTCGAGACCCGCTCTTGAAAGGACTCCCGTGACCTCCTTCCCCGACTCCTTCCTCTGGGGTGCGGCAACCGCTGCCCACCAGACCGAGGGCAACAACATCGGCTCCGACTGGTGGGAGATGGAGAATTCCCCCCGGATGCACATCGCGGAGCGCAGCGGTGACGCCGCAGACAGCCTGCACCGCTACCGCGAGGACATGCAGCTGCTCGCCGATCGCGGTTTCGACATGTACCGCTTCAGCATCGAGTGGGCGCGCATCGAACCCGAGGACGGCCAGTTCTCCGAGGCGATGCTGCAGCACTACCGCCGCATGATCGAGACGGCGTTGGAGCTCGGCCTCACCCCCAACGTCACGCTGCACCACTTCACCAACCCGCGCTGGTTCGCCCACGGCGGCGGCTGGCACCGCGATGACGCCCCCGAGGTCTTCCTCCGCTACGCCACGCGTGCGGCGGAGATCCTCCAGGGGGTGGAGTGGGTCGTCACCATCAACGAGCCGAACATGGTCGCCGTGGTGCACGACTTCGCCGCCCCGAACACGTCCGACGAACCGCCGGCGCCGGACGCTGTGGTGACGCAGAACCTGATCCGCGCCCACCACCTCACGGGCGGCATGCTGCGCGAGCGCGGCCACAAGGTGGGGTGGACCATCGCGAACCAGGCGTACCACGCAGTTCCCGGCTACGAGGCCGAGACGCTCGCCTACCAGTACCCGCGCGAGGACATCTTCCTCGAAGCTGCGCGCGGCGACGACTGGCTGGGCGTGCAGGCGTACCTCCGCACCTTCATCGGCGAGGGCGGGCGACCACAGCCGACTGCGGAGGGCGTGGAGCGCACGCTCACCGGATGGGAGTACTTCCCCGAGGCGCTGGGGATCGCGATCCGCCACAGCGCGGAGGTGGTGGGAGACGTGCCCATCGTCGTCACCGAGAACGGCATGGCCACCTCCGACGACCAGCGCCGCATCGACTACACCACGGTGGCGCTGCGCGATGTGGCTGCAGCGATCGCCGACGGCATCGACGTGCGGGGATACCTGCACTGGTCCCTGCTCGACAACTACGAGTGGGGATCGTTCCGACCGACCTTCGGCCTCGTCGCCTTCGACCCGGTGACCTTCGAGCGACTCCCGAAGCCCAGCCTGGACTGGCTCGCGGGCGTGGCCCGCACGGGCCGGATCGACTGACCCCACGCCGGGGGTATCGTGCGCCGCCCGCGCGGCGTACGATCCCCGGCATGGTTCACGAGCGCGCGCACGAGATCTTCGACGGCCTGACTCCACAGTTCACGTCGCTGCCCGACGTGGCGCTCGGGCGGATGTTCGGCACCGTCGGGCTCGGCGTGCGCGGCAAGATCTTCGCCTTCGTCAGCAGCAGCGGGGAGCTGGTGGTGAAGGTGGGCGAAGTGCGCGCCGGAGAACTCGTCGCCGACGGCACCGCCGAGCGCATGGTGATGCGCGGGCGGGAGATGCGGGAGTGGCTGTCGCTGCGCATCGAGCAGGACGAACTGTGGGCACCGCTGATGAGCGAAGCGCACGACTTCGTCGACGCCATCACCCCCCACTGATCACCGGTCCAACGATGCCCCGTCGCGACGGGCGTCACCACGCCAGCAGCTTGGTGGGTCGCAACACGATGAGGGCTGAGAAGCTGTCGACGATGTCGTCGAGGGGCATTCCGTAGTCCGCGATCGCGTCCCGATACTTCGCCTCGTACACCTCTCGGCGCGGCGCCATCCACGCGGCCGTGGCGTCCTCGCGCAGTTCTGCCTCACCGCTGAGGATCACCACGTCGTCCCCGAACGGACCGCCCGCGTTGAGATGGAACTGCACGGCCGAACCCGCACGCAGATGTTTCGCCTTCGCCGTGTCGGGGCGGGTGATGATGCTCAGCTCGCCGTCCTCCCAGAAGAACCACACCGGCACTGAGCGCGGCGCCCCCGTACGGTCCACGGTCGAGATCCACCCGACCAGCTCCCGCTGCAGCGCCGCCAGCGCCTTCGCGTGCACCGGATCCGTTTCGTCCCACATCAGTTCACTCATGCCATCGCCTCCGCTGGTCACGATACGAGGGGGCACCGACAGTGAGAACGTCCGGAGGCGGGATAATGGTGGCGTGAGCACCGCGCGCGAGATCCCCGGCTGGAAGCACGTCTACTCCGGAAAGGTCCGGGACCTCTACGAGCCCGCCGACGGTCCCGCCGATCGGATGCTGGTGGTCGCGTCCGACCGCGTCAGCGCCTTCGACTTCGTGCTCTCCCCCGCCATCCCGGAGAAGGGCGCGCTGCTCACCGCTCTCAGCGACTGGTGGTTCGAGCAGCTGGCCGGTGCCGATGGCGGCGCTCCCATCGCCAACCACCTGACCGGTGAGAAGCCTCCGGCCGAGGTGGCTGGTCGCGCGATGGTGGCGAAGAAGCTCACCATGATCCCGATCGAGTGCGTCGTGCGCGGCTACCTCACGGGCTCCGGCTGGAAGGAGTACCAGCAGAGCGGATCGATCTGCGGCGTCACCCTCCCCGCCGGGCTGAACGACGGCGACCGCCTGCCCGAGCCGATCTTCACTCCCGCCTACAAAGCGCCCCTCGGCGAGCACGACGAGAACATCACCTTCGAGCAGGCAGAGGAGATCGTCGGCGAAGAGCTGGCGGCGGACCTCCGCGACCTGTCCCTGCAGATCTACCGCCGTGCCGCGGCCACCGCAGAGGCGCGCGGACTCATCCTGGCCGACACCAAGTTCGAGTTCGGCCACGATGCCGACGGCGTGCTGACGCTGGGTGACGAGGTGCTCACGAGCGATTCGTCCCGGTACTGGGATCGTGCCGCCTGGGAGAGCGGAACGACGCCGGCCGCGCGGATGGCAAGCTTCGACAAGCAGATCGTGCGCGACTGGCTGGCCGCGAACTGGGACAAGACCGGCACTCCCCCCGAGCTGCCCACCGACATCGTCGCCGAGACCGCGGCGCGCTACGGCGAGCTGCTCACGCGTCTGCGGGGCTGACGTCGGGAGGCGCTGATTCTCATTCGATGAGGCCGAGCGCCGTGTCGATGCTGCGCGCAGCCTCCACGGCATCCACCCGCGCCAGCGCGAAGCCCGCGATCATCAGGCCTGTGACCGCCTCCGCGAGCCGCGCCACCTCCGGCGCATCACCGCGGGCCGCGCGCAGGCCGCGAAGGACGGCCCGGTGCAGTTCGTCGCGGTAATCGGCGATCACTCGCGCGACTTCAGGGTCACCGGCGATCGGCGCCCCTGCCGTGTTGATGAGCAGGCAGCCGTTGGTGGCGGGCATCGACCCGAGGTTCTGAAACGCCGCGCGCAACCCGGTGAGGTATGCCGCAAGCGCCCGCGGATCGACGTGCTCCGCGGTCAGGGGGCTCAGTCGAGGCCGCACCACCTCGGCGAGGTAGCTGTCGACGGCGGCGTCGAACAGGCCCCGTTTCGACCCGAACGCGTTGTAGATGCTGGACCGGCTGAGTCCGGTCGCCGCTTCAAGTTCGGGAATCGAGGTGCTCTCGTACCCGCTCCGCCAGAACAGTGCGCGAGCCGCACGCACGACCGTGTCCCGATCGAAGCCCTGCGTTCGTGCCATGCGTCCCACCTTTTGTAACGACCTGTCCAGTATATACTGAACAGGTCGTTACAGAATCGACTCGACAAAGGAGACCCCATGGTGATCGCAGGACTGATCCTCACCGGCATCGCAGCGCTCGTCCACGTCTACATCTTCGTGATGGAGTCGCTGACGTGGACGACACCGCGCGTCCGCGCGACCTTCGGCTTGAGCGAAGAGGAAGCTCACGCCACGAAGGAGATGGCCTACAACCAGGGCTTCTACAACCTGTTCCTCGCGATCGTCGCGGCCGTCGGCATCATCGCCTTCGCCACCGGCGCATCGGCGCTGGGCGCGGGGCTGATGTTCGCAGGCGCCGGCTCGATGGCTGCCGCCGCGCTCGTGCTGTTCCTGTCGAGTCCCGACAAGCGCGGCGCTGCCCTCAAGCAGGGCGTGATCCCCGCTCTCGCCGTGGTGCTGCTGGCCCTCGGCCTCGCGTTCTGATCACTCGCGCTCCCCATTTCAGAAAAGAGAGTTCCATGTCCACTGCCCTCAGCACCCAGATCCGTCTCGCGAAGCGCCCCGTCGGGTGGCCCACGCTCGAGGATTTCGAGACCGCCGAGGTGACGTATGACAGCCCGGCGGCCGGGGAGGTGCGCGTACGCAACGAGTTCGTCTCCGTCGACCCCTACATGCGCGGTCGGATGAATGACGTGCGCAGCTACGTCGCCCCCTACGCCCTCGGCGAGACGATCCTCGGCGGTGCGATCGGTCGCGTGGTCGAGTCGAATGCGCCCGAGCTCGCGGTGGGCACGCTCGTGCTGCACCAGCACGGCTGGGCCGACGTCATCCAGGCTCCCGCGGCCACGTTCCGCGCTGTGCCGGACCTGCCCGGTGTCCCCTCGTCAGTGCGCCTGCACATCCTCGGCATGACGGGCCTGACCGCCTACGTCGGCCTCACGACGATCGCCGGGATGAAGCCGGGCGACACGGTGTTCGTCTCCGGCGCTGCCGGCGCCGTGGGTACCGCGGTCGGTCAGATCGCCAAGCTCCTCGGCGCCGGACGGGTGATCGGCTCGGCCGGAAGCGCGGAGAAGGTCGCACTGCTCACCGAGAAGTACGGCTACGACGCCGCGTTCAACTACAAGGACGGTGATGTGCGCGCCCAGCTCGCGGCAGCCGCATCCGATGGGATCGACGTGTTCTTCGACAATGTCGGCGGCGATCACCTCGAGGCGGCTCTGGACGCGTTCAACGACGATGGGCGCGCGGCGCTCTGCGGCGCGATTGCCGAGTACAACACGACCGGTCGCACGCCCGGACCCGACAACCTCGCCAACATCATCACCCGCGGCCTCACGCTCACCGGGTTCACCCTGGCGAAGCACCTCGGCGTCGCGCCGGAGTTCTTCGAGAAGATGACCGGCTGGTTCGGCGACGGACAGATCGCGTACGACGAGACGATCGTGGACGGCATCGAGCACACCGTCGATGCCTTCCTCGAGATGATGCGCGGCGCGAACACGGGCAAGATGCTGGTGCGCATCGCGCCGGCCGACAACGCCTGACGATTTCGGGCGACGCCTCACGAAGCGTCGCCCGAAGGTCGTTCCGGTCCGACTCAGTCGCAGTTCGCGCAGACGCCCGTCGCCGGAAGCACCATGAAGCAGGTGGGGCAGAACGAATCCTGACGCTCCACCTTCACCAGGCGGGGTGCGCGCGGCTCCGCGGCGGCCCGCGGGGCGCGCGCACCCGAGGCGGACGAGCCGCCTCGGATCGGCGACAGTGCCTCCACGATCGCGCTCACGCGCACGGGCAGCTCGATGCCCTGCGGCCGACCGTCCTCCTCGCGGTAGGCGATGTACCCGCGACCGATCAGGTGCGGCGGCTTCCCGGAGCGCGGCTTGGCACCGATGTACGCGCGGCTCGCGGGAATGAAGAACTCGCGATAGTTGCGGTTCACCAGGAAATCACGGATGGCCGGAAGATTCTCCACGGGGATCGGGAAGCGCGCGAGCGCAGCGTCGAACGTGGGAAACATGTCGGCGGACTTGGCGTCATCCGGAGTGGTCACCACGTAACCGAGCGCACCCAGCTGCCCGGCCGCGCCTTTCAGTCCTGCGGCCACCTGGCGGCTGGCGAGAGGCTCACCGTGCTGGTGCCCGTAGGCGGAGGCGAACAGCGCGCGCGTGTCGTAGCGACCGGCGCCCACAATCACGAATGACTCGTTGGCATCCGGAAACCCGTACTTCAGAAGAAACAACTCCCGACCCAGCGAACTGAACTCGGCGATCGCCGCTTCGACGGCATCGCGGTCGGTGAGAGAGGAATAGGAGGGCATAAGACGACGCTAACGCGTCCGGTGGCCCTCGGGCTCATGCAGCGGGGGCTCCGACCCGCGTCGTCGCCCCGTACAGCCAATGCTCAGTTTCGATAAAGTGATGCAGCGGTTCCGTCCTTCACCCCTGAGGAGTCCCTCCATGCCCCTGTGGTCCGTCTACGGCAACGGTCGCACCGTCGCACCCGGCGATGTCGTCAAGCCCGAACAGCGCCTGAGCTGGCCCGCCACCATCGCCATGGGAGGCCAGCACGTCCTCGCGATGTTCGGTGCCACCTTCACGGTCCCGATCCTCACCGGCTTCCCGGTTGCGACCACTCTGCTCTTCAGCGGTATCGGCACGATCCTCTTCCTACTGCTCACGCGCAACAAGCTGCCCAGCTACCTCGGTTCGTCCTTCGCCTTCCTCGCCCCGGTCATGGCCTTCAACGGCGGCGGACGCCTGGAGAGTCCGGAACAGATCGCGATGGCCCTCGTCGGCATCGTCGTGGCGGGTGTGGTGCTGGCCGGCATCGGCTTCCTGATCCAGGCGGTCGGCGTGAAGTGGATCGACCGCTTCATGCCCCCGATGGTCGCGGGCACGATCGTCGCCCTCATCGGCCTCAACCTCGCGGGCGCGGCCTGGAACAACTTCAAGGCGGCGCCGCTCACCGCTGTGATCACGCTGGCCGCGATCGTGCTGTTCAGCGTGGTGTTCCGCGGATTCCTGGGTCGCATCTCCATCTTCCTCGGAGTAATCGTCGGCTACATCGCCGCGGTGATCCAGGGTGAGGTGAAGTTTGAAACCGTCGCCGCCGCGGACTGGGTGGGCCTTCCGCAGTTCCACCTGCCGGCCTTCACGGAGCCCGCAGCCTGGTCGGGCGTGCTGATGTTCCTGCCCGTCGTGCTGGTGCTCATCGCCGAGAACGTCGGCCACGTGCGCGGTGTCGCCGCCATGACCGAGGACCCGTCGATCAACCAGTCCACCGGCAAGGCGCTCTCCGCCGACGGCATCTCCACCGCCATCGCCGGCATGTTCGGTGGCTCGGGAACCACCACCTACGGCGAGAACATCGGCGTCATGGCCGCCACGCGGGTCTACTCCACGGCGGTCTACTGGGTCGCGGGTGTCGTCGCCATCGTGCTGGCGCTGTCGCCCAAGATCGGCGCGCTGTTCAACACCATCCCGATGGGCGTGCTCGGTGGCGCCACCACCGCCCTCTACGGCCTCATCGGCGTGATCGGCATCAAGATCTGGGTGGACAACCGCGTCGACCTGTCACGTCCGGTCAACCAGCTCACCGCCGCCGTCGGTCTCATCGTGTCCATCGGCGGCTTCTCGGCGGTGTTCGGCGGCATCGAGTTCGGCTCGATCATCCTCGCGACCGTCGCGGTCCTCGCGATCTACCACCTCGGCAATCTCATCGCCCGCGCCCGCAAGACCGGCGCCGACGACGGCGGTCCCATCCCTGCCGTCGGTCCCCTCGGCGGCGACCCGGAGAACTGACGCTCCCCCCGCGTTGCTGAGCGCACGTCGTCTCGTCGCTCGCGCTCAGTAACCGTGCGGCGCGACGGAGGAGCGGCCCTGCGCGAGCACGCGCCAACCTCCCCCGTGCCGACGTTCTACGCTGGATCGGTGACCGATCTCCTCGCCGCGTATGACACACACCTCCGCACCGCCGCCGAAGTGCGGGGCGCCACCTCCGTGGAACGGCTCGGTCCGCTCTGGGTGGCGCGCTACGAGGGTGGTCGCCTCTTCGTGACGTACGCGGAACTGGATGATCCCGCGGCCCGCGTGGCGGAAGTCGCCGCCCTCATTGCGGCGGACGATTCGATCGTGCAGGCCGAGTGGAAGACGCGCTCCCACGATCATGCCCCGGGGCTGGAAGAAGCCCTGACCCGCGCCGGCTTCGTGGCTGAAGACAGCGAGTCGGTGATGCTCGGTGATGCGGACACTCTCGTGGACGTCCCCACCCCCGCGGGTGTGACGGTGCGCCAGATGATGACGCCCGCCGACCTCCGCGCGGCGCTGGACATGCAGGATGAAGTGTTCGGCGGCACACCCTACGCCGAGCGCCTGCTGCCGGAGATCCTGGAGCGTCAGGCTCGCGGCGACGGCGTGGAAGTGTGGGCTGCGGAGGTCGACGGTCGCCTCGTCAGTGTCGGGCGCATCGATCCGATCCCGGGCACGGCGTTCGCGGGGATCTGGGGCGGTGCCACGCGTGCGGAGTATCGCGGTCGCGGCATCTACCGCGCGCTCACAGCCGCCCGTGCCCGTTCCGCCATCAGCCACGGTGTGCGCTGGATCCACTCGGACTCCACGGAGTTCTCGCGTCCCATCCTGGAGCGCGCCGGGCTGGTCACGGTGACCACGACAGTGCCGTGGACCTGGGAGCGCAGCCCCGCCGCCTGACCCGCGCGTTCACCGCGAACGCATGAACCTGCGCCCAGTCCATGAGCAAATCCGCATTCGCCTCATGGATTCAGCCCATGTTCATCAGTTCGCCGCATCCGACCCACGATCGACCCGAGCCACCGGAGCGTGCATCTTCGCCTCCCCAGGCAACATTTCGGCGGTGCGGCCTGTGGATGGCGCTTTCGGCGAGACGGCAGACGCTCACCATGGCACATGAACCTACGCACCTGGCTAGAAGAGCACCACCCCATCGGCCACCGTCGCCGACTCCGAGAGGCAGGATTCGACGATCGAGCGATCCGACGTCAGCTCGTCGACGGCATCGACACGATCGGTCGCAACTGGGTGGCGCTCGCCGACGTGGATCCAGCTTTCCGCGCCGCAGCACAAGTCAATGGTCAGGTGGCATGCGTCTCGGCTGCGCGCCTGCGCGGATGGTGGGTGCCGCCGTCGCTGTCGGAGATTCATGTCCATGTGGCACCCAGCTCGGGGAATGCCGCCGACGGGTTACGGATCCACCGGTCTCGATCCCTCCTGCCCACGCGCGTGGGCGACGTCATCGAGTCGGTGGAGGACACACTCCAGCACGTCCCCCGCTGCCTCGATGAGCAGGCAGCATATGCCGTGTGGGAATCAGCGTCGCGGCGTGAGAACCTGTCCCCCGACGCGCTGCGGCGCATCCCGTGGAACTGGACGGTTGCCCATCAACTCGCGGCGACCGTCACCGGATTGCCTGACTCCGGCCTGGAGTCGCTCCTGCTTCACGGCCTGCGCCCGCTCGGACGGGAGCTTCGTCCGCAGGCATACGTCGCCGGGCATCGGGTGGATCTCCTCATCGACGAATGGCTGATCATCCAGGTCGACGGCTACGCGTTTCACTCATCATCCGCCGACCGTGGACGCGACGTGGCTCATGACGCCGAACTGCTGCTGCGCGGCTACGGTGTGCTGCGCTTCACGTATGCACAGGTGGTGCACGACTGGCCGAATGTCCAGCGAACGATCCGACGCGCACTCCTGACCGGCCCCTTGCGCCGCTGATATGTGCCGAGCCGCACGGATCTCCGGCCACGATTCGGTGTCGCGGATCAATGAGCCTGCACCGAAATCATGAGGCGATCGCGAAATCCCTCATGCGTCCGGCGCATGTTCATGCGCTCGCGACACGCGCATGCCGGGGGCTCAGACGGAATCGCGGACGATGAGCTTCAGCTCCACGAAGCTGGCGCGCGGCGGCCGCTCACCGGCGAGCAGCTCGATCAGCCTCTGTGCGACCAGTTCCCCGAACACGGGCTGTCGGATCGTTGTGAGCTGAGGCGTCATCTGCGTGGCGACGGGAGCATCGTCGAAGCCGATCACGGCCACGTCCTCCGGGATACGCAGCCCGGCCTCGCGCAGCACCGTCACGGCCCCCTTGGCCATGAGATCGCTCGCGGCGAAGACCGCGTCAGGGATTCCCGCGGCGAGAATCTTCCGCATTGCGGCCTCGCCGCCCAGCTCCGAGAAGTCCCCGAAGGCGACCGTGCCCTCGGCCAGTCCCGCGTCGGTGAGCGCCTGCCGATATCCGCTCAGGCGGTCAATGCCTGCGGGCATGTCGGCAGGGCCGGCAATCGTGGCGATGCGGCGACGACCACGCTCGATCAGGTGCGCCGTAGCGAGCCGACCGCCCTCGATGTTGTCAGCGTCCACGTAGTAGTCCGCCGCATCGGCACGCTTGTGCGTGGGCCGACCGCCGAACACCACCGGCACCACATCGGCGATGCGGTCGACGAAGGCGTCGCGCGAGTGGTGCGACACCACGATGACACCGTCCACGCTGCCGCCGCGGAGGTACGCGATGGTGCGCTCGGCGGTGTTCTCGCCTGCAAGCACCATCGTGAGCACATAGTCGGACTCCGTGAGTCGGCGATGCACGTCGGCGACCACGGCGGCGATGAACGGGTCGCCGAAGAAGCGCGACACGTCTTCCGGCACGACCAACGCAATCGCCTTGGTCTGCCGACTCGCCAGCGAACGTGCGAGCTGATTCGGCACGTACCTCAGCTGCGCGATCGCGGCGCGCACACGCTCCTCCGCGGCAGCGCTCACCGAGGGGGAACCGTTCACCACGCGGGACACCGTCGATCGCGAGACGCCGGCCACGGCCGCGACCTCCTCGATGGTCGCGGGAGTCGACGGTTCCGCCACGTGGGCCTCTTTCAGCTCAGAAGGTAGCGCGGAACAGCCGACGGCGTCGGCACGTCGATCGATCGTTCCGCAATGATGCGACGATACTCCAGCGCGCTGTCCTTCAGTGCGCGCTCCTGGGTGGCGTAGTCCACCCGGACGATGCCGAACCGCTTCTCATACCCCCACGCCCATTCGTAGTTATCGAGCAGCGACCAGTAGAAGTAGCCGCGCACGTCGACGCCCGCATCACGCGCATCGAGGATTGCAGCCACGTGGCGACGCAGGAAATCCACGCGATCAGCGTCGTGCACGCGCGTGACACCGTCCTCGACGACGGCCTCGTCGTCATATGCCGCCCCATTCTCGGTGACGAAGAGCGTGGTGCCGGTCGGCTGCGCGTACTCGTCCCATACCCGGTGCAGCAGGCGAGTGAGCCCCTCCGGCTGTACTTCCCAGCCCTGGCCGGTGCGCGCAAGAGCACGATCCACATGGAAGATGTTCTCGTCTGCCGGGAACGGCGACCGTGTCTCGCGCGAGGTGGGCGCTTCATTCTCCGGTGCCGGGTTGTCGGTCGGTGCGCCCGCGACGAACTCGCCGTGATAGTAGTTCACACCGAGAGTGGTGAGCGGGACGGCGATGACGTCGAGGTCACCCGGCCGCACCGCTGCTTCGAACCGCGCCACCGCCTCCGCATCCACCTTGCGGACGTCCTCGACGATGTCCGCCGGGTATGCGCCGCGGAACACAGGATCCAGGAACCAACGGTTGAACTGCCCGTCGACGCGACGCGCGGCATCGCGATCGGCGTCCTTGTGCGGGTCGACGGGATCGGCGACCGTGAGGTTCAGCGTGATGCCGAGGTTGAGCGACTCATCGCGGCGGCGAAGCTCAGCCACCACCTGCCCGTGCCCGAGCAGCAGGTGGTGAGAGGCCAGCATCCCCTCGGCCACGGACGTGTGCCCGGGAGCGTGCGCACCGGCGGTGTAGGAGAGGAAGGAGGAGCACCACGGCTCGTTCAGCGTCGTCCACACCTTCACTCGGTCGCCGAGTGCGTCGTGCATGGTGAGCGCATACTCGGTGAACAGGTCACTGGACTCGCGCACGGTCCAGCCGCCGCGCTCCTGGATGGCCTGCGGCATGTCCCAGTGGTACAGGGTCAGCCAGGGCAGAATGTCCGCGTCCAGCAGCTCGTCGACGAGGCGCTTGTAGAAGTCGACGCCCGCCTGGTTCACCGCACCGCCATCGGGACGCACGCGCGACCACGACGTGGAGAACCGATAGGTCTGCAGACCCAGTTGCTTCATCAGCGCGACATCCTGGGGGTAGCGATGGTAGTGATCACATGCCACCTCTCCGCTGTCGGCGTTGATTACGGCACCCGGCACCTGGGAGAACGCGTCCCAGATGGACGCGGTGCGGCCGTCTTCGAATGCGGCACCCTCGATCTGGTAGGCAGCCGTAGCGGCACCGAACAGGAAGTCGTCCGGAAAGGAGCGAACGGCAGTGGACATGAGACCCCCGGGGATCGAATCGGCTGACAGCTGTGGCATGCGCTGGGAGCGCTCCCATAATCCTCTCATGGCGGGCCGGAACCGCAAGGGCAGACCTGACGTGGGCGGTCGAACCGCCCCGAACCCGCGGGTAGACTGGTCACGACCGCCGTTCGCGTCCACCTCGGAGCCATAATGCCCACCATCGTCGTCGACGTCATGCCGAAGCCCGAACTCCTCGACCCGCAGGGCAAGGCGGTGAGCGGCGCCTTCGCCCGCCTCGACGTCGACGCCTTCACCGGTGTGCGCATCGGCAAGCGATTCGAGCTGACCGTCGCGGGCGAGGTGACCGAGGAGATCCTCGCCACCGCCCGCAAGGTCGCCGAAGACGTGCTCAGCAACGCCGTGATCGAGGACGTCGTGGGCATCGAGGTGGTCGAGTGACCGCTCGCATCGGGGTCGTCACCTTCCCCGGTTCGCTGGATGATCGCGATGCTCAGCGCGCGATTCGTCTCGTCGGTGCCGAGCCGGTTGCCCTGTGGCATGCCGACCACGACCTGCAGAACGTCGACGCCGTCGTCCTTCCGGGCGGATTCAGCTACGGCGACTACCTGCGCGCCGGAGCCATCGCCGCCCTCGCACCGATCATGACCGAGGTCAAGGACGCCGCAGGCAAGGGGATGCCCGTGCTCGGCATCTGCAACGGATTCCAGATGCTGGTGGAGGCACATCTGCTTCCCGGGGGCCTGATCCGCAACGCCCACCAGCAGTTCATCCGTCGCGACCAGCGGCTCCGCGTCGAGAACGCCGACACCGCATGGACCAACGCCTTCTCCGAGGGCGACGAGATCATCATCCCGCTGAAGAACGCCGACGGCGGCTACATCGCCGACGACGAGACGCTCAAGCGACTGGAGGGCGAGGGTCGGGTGGCGTTCCGCTACATCGGCATCAACCCGAACGGCTCCCTCAACGACATCGCCGGCCTCACCAACGAGGCGGGCAACGTGGTAGGCCTCATGCCGCACCCGGAGCACGCCGTGGAGCCGGGCTTCGGCCCGAACACCACCGTGGCCATGCGCTCGGGCGAGGACGGCATCAGGTTCTTCGAGTCCGCGATCGCAGCGATCGCCCGCGTCGCGGCCTGAGACCGCACGAACGGCCCTGCATCACGCAGGGCCGTTCGTCGTCTCACACAGGTTTCACACGGTGCCGGCGTTGGTTCACACGGTGCCGGCGTTGGTTCACACGGTGCCGGCCGGAGGCCAGACGCCGATGATCACGGCCATGACCACCACCGTGACCAGCTCGTGCGCCACGTTCATCAGGGTGAGCGCGGGCGGGCGACCCTCGAAGGCGTCGTGCGTGATGAAGCGCGCCGCCGTGAATCCCGCCCACAGCAGCACACCGGTCACGAGCGCCGACACCAGGTAGCTGCCCTCGTAGAAGTGCCAGGCGATGGTGGTGGATCCCGCCAGCACCCAGGACGTGATGAAGCTCACCACCACGGTCACCAGGATCGGCGTGACGGCGCTTGCTCCCTCGCGATGCGGGTCGACCTTAGCCAACGCCATCCACTTCGTGCCGAACACCTTCGGCGTGTACCAGACGCTGCCGACGATCATGGTCGACAGCGTCGCCAGGATGACTGTCCAGTAGTTGATTTCAGGGACCATGCTCGTTCTCCTCGGGTCGGGATGACGCGAGCATAGCGATCACACGGTGCTCACGGGGGTGGAATCGCAATAGGGTCGAATCATGTCGAAGCTGAGCGTGTCCGTGCCCACCGAACGACTCGAGCGGGATGTGCGCGCCCGCCTCACCCCGCAGCAGATCGAATCAATTGATCTGTTCGTCTGGGACATGACCGATCCCACTCCCCGTCAGCGCATCGACATCGTCGTTCCGCCCTACATGACGGCCCGCAACGCCCTCCCCCGCCTCGCCGACGTGACGACGCGACTGGTGCAGAGCCAGTCGATCGGCTGGGACGACGTGCCGAACCACCTGCCTGCGGGCCACGTGTTCGCCAACGCGGCCAGCGTGCACGAGACCGCGACCGCGGAACTCGCTCTCGCGCTCACGCTCGCGGTGCAGCGGCGCCTGCCCGAGTACGTGCGCCAGCAGGACGCGCGCGAGTGGCGCGGGCGGTTCGCGAACGGGCTCGCCGACTGCCGTGTGCTGCTGCTCGGCTACGGCGGCGTGGGCAAGGCGACCGCCGCGCGCCTCGATCCGTTCGAGGTGGAAGTCATTCCCGTCGCGTCATCGGCACGGACCGAGGACGGCCGGGAGGTGCACGCGATGAGCGAGCTGCCCGAGCTGCTGCCGACGGCCGACATCCTCATCACCACTCTGCCTGATACCCCCGACACCCGTGGGCTCATCGACGACGCGGCGCTGTCGGCGTTGCCTGACGGCGCGCTCGTGGTCAACGTCGGGCGCGGGCCGATCATCGACACCGATGCGCTCCTGGACCACCTGCAGCGCGAGCGGATCCTCGCGGCACTCGACGTCACCGATCCCGAGCCGCTGCCGGCCGAGCACCCCCTGTGGTCCGCGCCCGGCGTGCTGATCTCCCCGCACGTGGGCGGTGCGTCCGCGGCGATGCAGCCGCGCATCGCGAAGCTCGTGGCCGACCAGATCACCCGCATGCTGGACGGTGAAGACGCCCGCAACGTGGTGTATTCCAGCTGAGGTGAGCACCTCCGTCCCGTTCGAGTGGTCTGAAGCTGGCCGTTCGGCGCGGATCAGTCGCGGCGGGACGCTCGTGACGGTGGTGGGTGGGGAGACTGGCCGCCGGCTCCTGGCGCGCCCCGGCGTCTCGGACATGAGCGCCCAGGCCCTGCTCCAGCGCGCGACGGGCAACGACAAGCGAGGCAGCGAGCGCTGATCGACGGCTGCTATGCACTGGCGATGAGTCGCTGACGAGTCTCGGGTCTCCGAGCTGCTTCGAGAGATCCGCCCGTCACCATGGCGGAATGAGTGCCTCGCCGCCCCTTACAGGAAGCGGGCGAACAGCTCCGCAGGCTCCGCGCGCGGGCCGGTGAAGAAGGGAATCTCCTCCCGCACGTGACGGCGCGCTCCGGTGGCGCGCAGCTCGCGCATCAGATCGACGATGCGCACGAGCTCGTCCGCCTCGAACGAGAGCAGCCACTCGTAGTCCCCGAGCCCGAAGGCCGCCACCGTGTTGGCGAGGACGTCGCCATAGTCGCGGGCTGCAGCGCCGTGTTCGCGCAGCAGCCCTGCCCGCTCAGCGTCGGGGAGCAGGTACCACTCGTACGAGCGGACGAACGGATAGAGACAGATGTAACCGCGCGGGGCGTCGCCGGCGAGGAAGGCGGGCACGTGTCCGCGGTTGAATTCGGCGGTGCGGTGCACACCGACAACCGACCACACCGACTCGAGCCCGCCCTGGGCTGCGTCGATGACGGCGCGGTACGCGGCCTGCAGGTTCTCCACCGTCGGTCCGTGCCACCAGATGAGGACATCAGCGTCCGCACGGAAGCCTGACACGTCGTAGGTTCCACGCAGCGTGACATCGTCGGCCGACGACTCCAGAGCCCGCACCACCTCCGCGGGCGTGCCGTCTCCAGCACGGGTGGCGCGCAACACCGCGTACATCGTGAACACGGTGGATGCGTTGACCGCCTCGGCAACGGCCGAGTGGTCGACAACGGGGCGGGAAGGGGTGCTGTTGTCGCTCATGGAATCTCCTGCACGCTCAGTCTTCGTGACGGTTGAGCATCCACCAAACCTATCATCAGATGAAGTCTTTCATCTGATGATCTCCCGTCCTTCAGTCACCCTGTAGGTGTGGTTGAATCGCGGGAGGAGGTCCCCATGTCACAGCCGTCCGGCAGCATTCTGGCGCGTCAGACTCTCGCGCGCCTGAAAGCGCGGATCTCGTCCGGCGAGTGGCCCGTGGGATCCCGCATCCCCACCGAGCCGGAGCTCATCGAAGAACTGAACGTCGGCCGCTCCACGGTGCGCGAGGCCGTCCGATCCCTTGCCACGCTCGGAATGGTGGAAACGCTCACCGCGCGCGGAACGTTCGTCCGGTCCTTGACTCCCGCCCCGTCCCTCCTGTTGGACGCTCTGGCGGCGTACCACCCGGCCGAGCTGGTCGGAATCCGCCGCGCACTGGACGTCGAGGCGGCGCAGACGGCCGCCGCCAACTGGAGCGCACCCCTGCTGGAGACGATGGAGTCCACCATCGCGGCGGAGATGGAGACCGTGCGCGAGGGAACCGGATCGGTGCGCTGCTCGCTGTTTCACGGCGTGATCGCACAGGCCTCCGGCAACCGCCTGCTCTTCGACCTGGTCCAGAACCTCTCGATGGCACTCGACTCCTCCGGCCTCGGCGATCGGATCGCCGGCGACATGGATCCCGTGGTGATGCTGGCCGATCACGACCGTCTGCTGACCGCGATTCGCGCGCGCGACGTTGCCGCGGCGGCGCACCTCATGGCGCTGCACGTCGACACGCAGCTGCGCACCTTGCAGGCGTCGCCGGTGATGACCGAACTCGCCTCGCTCCGCTCGGAGTCCTGAGCTCTGCGGGAAACCCTCGCTTCATCGCGCGTAGCTGGCTCCCATCCGCGAGGGAGGGGAGCCAGATGCGCGCTATGAAAGGTCAGTTGCCGTAGTAGGCGCCGAAGCTCAGCAGGCCGAGAGCCCCGCTGATGCCACCGCTGATCGCGCCGAGAACGACGAAGATGCCCGTGATGATCCACGCGATCTTGCGGTTCTCGAGGTAGCCGTACAGGGGTGCGCCCTGCTTGTCGCGCTGCGATCCGACCAGCGTGATGATGAGGTCGATGAGCCACCACAGACCGAGGCCGCCGAAGGTGATCAGCTTCAGGATTCCCGTGCCGATCTTGCCGAGATAGAAGCGGTCGATGCCGAGACCACCGAGCAGCCACGACAGCAGCCAGGTGACGACGAAGGACTTCTGGCCGGAGTATTGAGGGGCAGACATGAGGTGTCCGATCGTGCGTGGGCCCCGAGACTGTGCGCGGGCCCGTGGCAGGTGCACAGCACCGCGAGTGTACAGCCCACACGGGATCGTTCATAGAACAACAGGCCCCTCTGCGCGCAGAGAGACCCGGAGTTCGTGAGGACGGATCAGGCGAAGACGGCGTGCACCGACTTCTCGCCGAGGGCTGCGCGGCCGCCGAGACCCTCGATCTCCAGCAGCACAGCGGTGCCGGCGACGATGCCGCCGAGCTGCTCGACCACGCCGTGCGCCGCGTGCAGGGTGCCACCTGTGGCGAGCACGTCATCCACCACGAGCACGCGTGCGCCCGCGGGAATGTCGGCACCGACCTCGATGGTCGCGGTGCCGTACTCCAGGTCGTAGGTCATCTGGGCGGCGGGCTGCGGCGTCTTGCCGGCCTTGCGGATCGGCAGCACACCGGTGCCCGCGATAGCGGCGGCGGCACCCGCAAGCACGAAGCCACGCGCCTCGACGCCGGCGACGAGGTCGAACTGTCCGGCGAACGGCTCGATGAGCGCGTCGATCGTCGCGCGGAACGCCTGCGCGTCCGCAAGCAGCGGAGCGATATCACGGAAGAGGATGCCCGGCTGGGGGAAGTCCTGCGTGAGGCGGATGAGGGAGAACGCGCGGTCCAGTTCGACGGAAGTCACGTGCAACCACGATACTCGCTGCACCTGAGAAGCGCGCCCGGATTCCTCAGCGTGACCAGCGCACGATCCCTACCGTGATCGAATCGATTCGAAACCTGGGAGCGGCGACCCTTCATTCCGGGATGCGTGCACTACGGTGGTGCGCATGAGCACCTCGCCCGAGCACGTCGCCACCGGTTCCGAGTGGTGGCGCACCGCCGTCATCTATCAGATCTATCCGCGCTCCTTCGCCGACGCATCCGGCGACGGCATCGGTGATCTGCCCGGCATCGAGAGCCGCATGGACGCCCTGGCCCAGCTCGGCGTCGATGCCCTGTGGCTGAGCCCCTTCATGGTGAGCCCGCAGCGCGACGCCGGCTACGACGTGGCCGACTACCGTGACGTCGACCCGCTGTTCGGCACGCTCGCCGACTTCGACGCGATGCTGGCTGCCGCTCACGAGCGCGGGATCAAGCTGATCGTCGACCTCGTCCCGAATCACTCCTCCTCTGATCACGCCTGGTTCCAGGCGGCGTTGGCCGCGGCACCCGGTTCGGTCGAGCGTGCCCGCTACATCTTCCGTGATGGCATGGGCGAGAACGGCGAACTCCCCCCGAACAACTGGGAGTCGGTGTTCGGCGGTCGCGCCTGGACCCGGGTCACCGAGGCCGACGGGACTCCCGGCCAGTGGTACCTGCACATCTTCGACAGCAGCCAGCCCGACTTCGACTGGAGCAACGAGGAGGTGCGCGAGGAGTTCCGTGGCGTGCTGCGCTTCTGGCTGGCCCGCGGTGCCGACGGTTTCCGCGTCGACGTCGCCCACGGACTCGTCAAGGCCGACGGACTCCCCGACTACACCCCGCCCGCCGACGGCGACTCGATGGGCGGCCACGAGCCGGTTCCGTACTGGGGTCAGGAAGGCGTCCACGACATCTACCGCGACTGGCACACCGTGCTCGCGGAGTACGAGGGTGACCGCGTGCTCTGCGCCGAGGCCTGGCTTCCCACGCTCGATGAGACCGCACTCTGGGTGCGCAGCGACGAGATGCACCAGGCGTTCAACTTCCTCTACATGTACGCGGGGTGGAATGCCGATGCCCAGCGCGAGGTGATCACGGAGTCGCTGCGTGCGTTCAACAGCGTTGGTGCCCCCTCCACCTGGGTGCTGTCCAACCACGATGTGGTGCGTCACGCCACCCGTTTCGCGGTCGAGTTCGAGAACGCGCAGGGCGCGGGAATCGGCCCGAACACCCCCGGTCCGCGTCCGGATGCCACTCTCGGCCTCCGCCGTGCGCGCGCCGCCACGACGCTGATGCTCGCCCTGCCCGGCTCCGCCTACCTCTACCAGGGCGAGGAACTCGGTCTTCCCGAAGCGATCGATCTGCCCGACGAAGCGCGACAGGATCCGTCGTTCTTCCGCACCAACGGCGAGCGCTACGGTCGCGACGGCTGCCGCGTGCCGATCCCGTGGGAGCCGGAGGCACCCGCGTTCGGCTTCAACACCACGGGCGAGAGCTGGCTGCCGCAGCCGGCGGAGTACGCCGAGTTCTCCCGCTCTTTCGAGGAGAAGGACGACGCCTCCACGCTGGAGCTCTACAAGAACCTGCTTACCGAGCGCCGCGCGCACGGCCTCGGCTCCGGCACGCTCGCATGGAAGGACACCGGCAGCGCCACGCTGCTGGCACTGACCAATGCGGACGTCGAGGTGGTCGTGAACTTCGGCGCAGACGAGCTCCTCGTCGACGCCGATCGCGTGATCCTCTCGTCGGAGCCACTGCTGGTGAGCACGGAGAACCAGGCGATGGTCCCCACCGACGTCACGGTCTGGCTCCGCGCCTGACATGACGCGAAGCGCCCGCCGCTCCTGCCCCGGAGCGACAGGCGCTTCGTCGTTGCGCCGCCCCGTGTCGTGAACGCATGAACATGCGCCGAGACAATGACTGAATCCGGCGATCGCTCATGGTTTCGGCTCATTGTCATGCGTTCACGCCACGAAGGAGGCACGCGCGGGCGAACACGACGGGCCGGTCGCGACACCAGGCACGTGCCGCGAATCAATGAACATGCGCCGAGACCATGAGCCATCACGCCAATCGCTCATGGCTTCGGTGCATCCTCATGCATTCACGACAGGAGGTCTCGTTGTCCCGCACACACCACGGCACGGTTATTGACCCATAGTTCAAAAACCCGTACGCTCGACCACATGGGAAGACCGCGCGCGTTCGACGACACGACGGTGATCATGCGCGCCATGGAGGCGTTCTGGACCCACGGCTACGCCGAGACCTCGCCCGCGATCCTCGCCGAGGCGACGGGCGTGGCGAAGGGAAGCCTCTACAACGCGTTCGGCAGCAAGCGAGAGCTGTTCGATCGAGCACTCGATCACTACCAGTCCATGATCACCGCGCAGGCCGAACAGCTCCTCGCAGAGCCCGGAACCACGCGCGAGACGATCCGTGCAGCCTTGCGGGCCGTGGTCGACGGTGATCTCGCCTCCGTGCCACGACGCGGCTGTCTCGTCGGCAACACCACGGTCGAGCTCGCCGGGTCCGACCCGGAGCTCGCGCGTCGCCTGCGCCGAATGCAGGACGAGTCGACCTCGTGGTTCACCTCCCGCATCGAGCGGGGGCAGGTGGAGGGCGACGTCTCCCGAGAGGTGAATGCCGCCGCGCTCGCCGCATTCTTCGCCACCACACTCGCCGGACTCCGAGTCATGGCGATGACGCACGATGCCGACACCCTGTATCGGGTCATCGACACCGCCGTCGCCAGTCTCTGAGCGCACCCGTGTCGTCCTCCTCTTTGCCCAAGTTTTTGACCTGCAGTTCCAATTTTCAAGGAGACACTGATGACCTTCCAGAACGACTACCTCGCGGCGTGGATCGAGCCGAATGATAGGGCCCGCCGCGACGCCATCGAACGGGTGTGGGACACGGACGCCGAGCTGAGCGTGTCATCCACGGGCGAGACGCTGCGCGGCATCCACGCGATCGAGGCGCATATCGGCGCTGTCCACGGCGATCTGATCGCGACGAAGGGGCTCACGTTCCAGTACGACCAGGAGCTGACCTCCGGCGACGCCCTCCTGCTGCGGTGGTCGATGACAGCTCCCACCGGTGCGGTCGTCGGACGCGGCGTGGACACCGTGTTCCGCAACGCCGATGGCCGCGTGAGCCGCGCCTACATGTTCATGGGCGTGAGCTGATCCGTACGCGACGATGCCCGCCCCGGTTCCGGGGCGGGCATCGTGCTGCAGTGGATCAGTACGCGCGGGCGACGATCGCGACCAGATCGGTCTCGGGGTTGTGCGGGTCAGGCATGTTCCCGTCGCGGGTCCGCAGGCAGCGCACGGTGATCGCGTCCTTGTTCAGCTCCTTCTCGCCGTCCTCGCCGAGCACGGCCCAGTCGATGACGGCGAAGCCGGTCTGCGCGGCCTCGCGAGCCTCCTCGATCGTCGACACGTGTGTCGTGCGCTCGTCCAGACGCTTCTGCGCCGCGGCGAACATGTCGGCCTGGATCTCGTCGAGCAGCGCGGGCAGGCGTGTGGCCACCTCGGCGAGGGGAAGCTGCTGCTTGCCACCCTGGTCGCGGCGCGCGAACGTGATCTGCTCGGCATCGAGGTCGCGAGGACCCACCTCCACGCGGACCGGGACGCCCTTGAGCTCCCACTCCGTGGCGCGACGACCGAAGCCGGTCTGCGTGCGGTCGTCGAGCTTCGCGCGAACGCCCGCGGCGGCGAGGTCGGCCACGATCTTCCGTGCTGCCTCGATGGTGCGCTCGTCGTCCTTCACGACGATGACGACCACCTGATGCGGCGCGATGCGCGGCGGGAGGATCAAGCCGGCGTCGTCGCCGTGCGACATGATGAGGCCACCCATCATGCGCGTGGACGAGCCCCACGACGTGGTCCAGGCGGTCTGCGCAGCGCCGTCGGTGTCGGAGAAGGTGATGCCGAACGCGTTGGCGAAGTTCTGACCCAGCTCGTGCGACGTCGCCATCTGCAGCGCCTTGCCGTCGCCCATCATGGCCTCGCAGGTCATGGTGTTGATGGCGCCAGCGAAGCGCTCGGACGCGGTCTTGAAGCCGGGGAGCACCGGGATCGCGAGCACGTTCTCCAGGAAGTCCTTGTAGACGTCCAGGTGAATGCGGCGCGCGTAGTTCGCGGCGTCCTCACGCGTGGCGTGTGCGGTGTGGCCCTCCTGCCAGAGGAACTCCGTCGTACGCAGGAACACACGCGGACGCATCTCCCAGCGGACGACATTGGCCCACTGGTTCAGCAGCATGGGCAGGTCGCGGTGCGACTGAATCCACTTCGCCATGACCTCGCCGAACAGCGTCTCGCTGGTCGGGCGGACCACGACGGGCTCGGTCAGCTCCTTGCCGCCCGCATGGGTGACGACGGCGAGCTCGGGGCTGAAGCCCTCAACGTGCTCGGCCTCGCGCTCGAGGTACGACTGCGGGATGAACAGTGGCAGATAGACGTTCTCCGCACCGGTCGCCTTGATCCGAGCGTCCATGCCGGCCTGCATGCCCTCCCACATCGCGTAGGAGTACGGTCGCATGACCATGGTGCCGCGAACAGGACCGTTGTCCGCGAGCTGCGCCTTCTCGAGGATGTCCTGGTACCACTGGGGAAAGTCGTTCTCGATCGATGCGAGGATCTTCTGTCGTTCAGCCACCTACCCAGGGTACCGGTGTGCCGTCCGCGCCCCGCATTCGGTTCCCGGCCCGGCTTCGGTCACGTCACGCGCTTTCGGCGGCAAGGTCCTCGTTCCGAGACACGTCAGAGGACGACTGGTCCGACAGGAGCATCGAAACCCCGCAGCCGCGCATAATCATCGACCGCGCGCACCACGGCGCGGGCGACCACCGCGCTCGATCTCGGCCGCTCGGGCGAGGGCTCATTGGTCACCGTCACGGTCACCTCTCCCAGCTCGCCCGCCGCGTGAATCGTGTGCCGTGTGCGCACCGCTGCGGGGTCCGCCACGACCCGTGCCGTCGCGGTGTCCCACGCATCGGCCGCGAGCGCGACCGCGGCAGCGACGTTGGCGGATGCCGGAAAGCGCCGCGTCACAGCGGTGGCGAGATCGTCGTCCAGCACGATCTCCTCCTGCCCCGCCGCCAGCCGCTGGCGCAACGCATCATCCATCCACGGCTGGATGAGCGTGGCCGGCAGCTTCCGGCTCTCGATACTCACCCGATCCAGCACACCCCCGACCCGCAGGGCGCGCACCTGATCGAGCCCGCCGACCGCACCGGTGCACACGATGAGCCGGCCGTGGCCACTGGCAAGTCGCTGTCGGAGGCCCGGATCGGCCAGCGCACCCACGGACAACAGCAGCACATCCGTACCGCGCTCGAGGACGCCGGGTACACGTTCCGCGGCAGCGCTCTGTGTGGCTGCTTCGACGAGCAGGTCAAGGCCGTCAGGGATCGCATCCGCGCGGCCGAACGCGCCGACCACCTCGTACGGTCGCGAAGCCAGCTCGCCTCGCACCGTGCGAGTGATGTTCCCGTCGCCGATGAACCCGATCCGCATGCGCGTCATGTCCCCATCTTCACCCACTGAAACGAACCTGCGCAGCGCGAGCGGACATCACCTGACACCACCCGAACACAGGAGTTCTCATGCTTCACGCCCTCGCCGCCGTCGCGATCGCTGCCACAGCGCTCACCCCCACAGCGCTCACCGAGCCGCCCGTCACGGAACACTGCGCGGTGGAGGTCGTCGCCGCAGCGGACGAATCGGTGCATGCCGAGGAGATCGTCTGCTTTGCCACCGAAGCCGAGCGGGACGACTACATCTCGGCCCAGACGACGTCACCGCTGAGCCGCGCAGGTTCAGTGAAACTCGGAACCGCCTACAAGGGCACCAACCTCACCGGGTCGAGCCTCGCGTTCTGGGGGACGGGAACCTGCGCAAGCGCCACCTACGGGTTCGCGACGCTCGCGTCGGACTGGGTCACCGGGATGCGGTCGATCACGGGTTCCGGATGCGGCGTGCGGGTGTACAGCGCGACGAACTACGCCGGCACCTACATCACGTGCGCACCGACGTGCAATTCACTGACCACGGTGGCCGGGACGGCTAGGTCGTTGGTGTTCCGCCCGCTGTGAGCTCAACGCGGGCCTGATGTGGTGGCGACCGGCGCCAGCTGCAACGCCGTACAGATCTCCGGCGCGTCTGATGGCACGACGACGGCCGTGCCGTCAGACGCGACGCACACGGTGAGTGGCGGGACAGGGAACGGATCCTCGGGACGCAACGAGAGCGGATCGTACCCGGGGAGGAATGTCCCCTCCTCCCATTCCAGCGTGCAGACCTCCAGCGCGTCGGTACGCACGCCCGGGTTGAACGGCCCCGACATGACCGCATAGCCGCCGTCGAACCCGCCATCAGCGTTCCGCTTCGCCTCGCTCGCGCACATGGCGATCGACGTGTCGACGACCTCTGCCGGTGCCAGCACCCGCAGTCCGGCGATGGCGACGCCGCCGACGGCGACCAGCGAGAGCACCGAACCGATGAGGACACGACGGCGGCGCGTGCGGTGCGCACGGACGGGCTCGGAGGCGACGTGCTCGGCGAGCGCGTCGCGCATCGCGGTCAGTCGGGCGGGAGAGATGTCCCTCTCATCGTTCATCCGCATCCTCCTCTCTCCAAGGTATGTCCGCAGGAGCCAGAATGGTTCGCAGTCGACCCCGCGCACGATACAGACGGGACTTAACGGTACCGACGGGCAGCCCCAGAGCCGTCGCGGCATCGGTGACGGAATACGCCTCCAGCATCACCAGCTGAACCACCACCTGATCGCGGGCGTCCAGCGATGCGAGGGCCTGCCGCACGCGTCGCCGCGTCTCCTCGCGGGTGATGTCCTCGTCCACGCCGTCCGCCACATCGGGCTCTTCGATGCTCGGTGGCAGCTTCGCCAGCATCACGCCATAGCGACGCTTGGCGCGCGTGAGGTTACGACACACGTTCGTGGTGACGACGAACAGCCAGGGCAGCAGAGAATCGTCGACGATCCGCACCTTCTTGCGCAACCGCCACAGCTCAAGGAAGACGACAGCCGTGGCTTCCTCCGCCAGGTCGAAGGAGTCAGTCTGGCGGAATGCGGCCGCCAGCACGCGCCTGCGGTAGCGGTCGAAGATCTCGACGAAGGCTCGCTGAGATCCCGATGTCGCTGCAAGCCACAGCGCCGCGTCCGAATCCCCCTGCACCGATCCAGCGTACGAACGGGCCTACGGGGAAGCAAATGACGCCGCGCTGCGCTGGCGATGGCCCGGCAGCGCGAGAACGAGTCCGAGCACCAGCACCACCGCACCGAAGACCGCAGCGACCGCCGCCGATTCGGGCGGGATGTCGAGGTACACGGTGATGCCCAGGATCCGTGCGAGACCCCACGGCAGGAGCCCGAGCTGATCGTTCCAAACCGTGAGCGACTGTTCCAGGCCGACCATCGCGATGATGGCGGCGGGAATCGCGAGCGCCGCACCGATTCCGGAGAGCACGACACCGGTGGATCGCCGCGATCCGAGGGAGTGCGCCAGGGCCACGGCCGCGGCGACGAACACCCAGACGAAGAGGGCGAAGGCCACGGTGATGTAGGCGGTGCGTCGGATCGGATCCGTCCAGAACGCGAACCAGTACCCACCGGGACCGGTGACCGACAGCGCCGCGAGCGCGAGCACGCACCGCAGGATGATCACACCACCGACCGCCGCGATCATCGGCCAGGCGCTGCGACGGGCGAGAAGCAGCAGCACGCCGCAGAACAGCGCCCACGCACCGAGAATGAGGAGCAGATGAACGCCGGCGAGCAGCGACGTCTGCACCGCCCGCGTGGCGACGAGCAGCACGGCCGGCACGATCGCGAGCCACCAGCGGGCACCGCCCGACAGTGCAGCAACAAGGTCCGCTGCCCGCCAGGGAGTGATCGCCGCTCGCAACTGTGCGGCTGGAGCGGAACGACGACGCACCAGCGCCACGAGCAGCCACGCCGCGGCCCCCAAGAGCAGCACGCGCGCGGCCCACGCCATCGCGAGATCGCGATCCGCGCGCTCCACACCCAGGGCCGCCGCTTCGAGGTTGTACGCCGGGTAGTCGACGGACGCACCGTACTGCGCGAGGTGCGCGGCGGCGATGCCCTCATATTCGTCGCGAGCCTGTTCCCACGCGGCGTACTCGTCCGGCGAGAGGGTGTCGTGCCAGGCGGCCTGGTGCAGGAACATGCTGCGATAGGCGCCGAGGAGTTCCAGCGTGCTGCGCTCGTAGGCCAGGGTGTCGACGAAGCGCTGACGCATGTCGGGATCGCGCCAGGTGCCGGCGTCTGTGCCGGTGACCAGATCCTGCATCTGCGTCACGGTGTCGAGCGCCTCGGCACCGCCGTCGATCGCCGTCGTGAGGTCGTCCCGCGCGATCGCGTAGATCACGTCCAGAGCCGCGGAATCTCCGGTGAGGATGTCCCACTCGAAGATCCACATCATGGGCGGCGGTTCCAACCCGATCGCAAAGACGCGTTTCTCCGCGAACGGCTCGATGTACATCCCCGTCTTGATGGCGTCGCGCGACAGAGTCATGGCCTGCACGATCGCGGCGACCGTGTCGGGATCATCCGAGAACCACTGCCGAGCCCAGCCGGCGGTGATCGCGGAAGGATCGGTGTCTGGGTCCCGCGCCAGCCGCACGGCCAGCCGGGAGTTGAGATCGGCGAGCTGCCAGAAGCCGGCCTTCTGCACCAGGATCATCGGCCCGGCGCGCCAGGGTCCGCCGTCCTGCTCCCACACCCACACGCCCTCGATCCGCGGGTTGCCGGCCAGCAGCCGCTGCAGCGCCCACTGGTATTCGGCCCCCAGATCATTCGGGAACGCGCCGTTGTTCTCAAACTCGCGACGGCTCTGGAACTCCACGATCCTGCGCTGCTCGCCGCCGAGCAGCGTGTCGTTGAGCGGAAGCCAGCTGTAGAAGTCGCCGAGGGTGTACTTGGTGGAGACGATGAGCGCGCGCGAGTCGATGCCAGACAGCACCTCGTCGTAGGAGTTCACGTTGGTGTGCATGTCGCCGACGGCCCCGACGCCCACGCTCCAGGTGCGGAAGATCACCTCCCGCCCGGACTCCTCGGCCTGACCGGTGAGGGCGGTCAGCATGGCACGGACCCCGTCGACGGTGGTCACCGCGAGCGCGGAGTAATAGTCCCAGCCCGGCAGGTCGTAAATGCGCCCCGCCTCGCCGATGCGGATCAGCACGCCGTCGAGTGCGGGCGCGGCCTCGTACAGCTCGTCCAAGGCGGCGGTGTACACCTCCCAGAGCTCGGGATTGGCCACGTCCAGCGATCCGAACCGCTCCCGCAGGTACTGCTCCAGCGGCTCGGTGAGGGTGAGCATGTCGGTGCGGAGGAACACCTTCACGCCGAGTTCGGCGGCACGATCCCACAGCGGGATGAATGCGTTGCGAATCGCGATGGCCCGGTCGATATGCGGGTCATCCGCGGGGTAGACGGGATCGCCCTCCAGCCCCGCGAAGGTGACGAACTCGATCAATCCCGGGAACGCGATGGCGTTGTACCCCTCCGCCACGATGCGGGTCAGGTACTCGTCGAAATCGGTCGTGGCCCGTGCGAGCGCCTCGGTGTCGACATAGGGAGCATCGGCGCGGAACACGTCGGCGAACGCCTTCGACGCGTGCGAGTAGTCGGTGCCGCCCTCCCACTGCGCGGGGTCGGCGACCACGCCCACGGCGCCCAGATCGGCCATGCGTAGGGGCAATCGGGACGTCACCTCCTGTCCCGTCATCGAGGTGATGTCCCGCCCCTCGCGGACGGCCGCAGCGAGGTCGTAGATGCCGCGGGCAGCACCCGCCTCGCCAGCCGCGGTGAGGCTGAGCGCCGTGGGATCGCCGTCGATGCGGTAGGACTCGTCATCGGGATCGGAGCCGACGCTCAGCTGGAGGGTCGCCTCTCCTGCGGTCGCGCGATCCTGGTACGCGTCGTCCAGCGCAGCCGCCGCGGCGGTAAGTCGCGGGCCGGCGACGGCGGTCGTCATGCGGATGAGTGGCGGCACGGTGGCGGTGACGACCGGTTCCGTGCGTCCCGCCTCCTGCATGGGCTCGGAGGGCTCCGTGCGGATGCCGAGCGCATCGCCGACGCCCAGGGCGACGGCCCCGCCGATCAGCAGCGCGACGAGAAACGCCCCGATCGCTCCGAGCGCGCGGAATCGGCCCCTCGACTGTCGCGTCTTCGCTCGCACACCAGCACCCTATCGGCGGCGGTGCGAATCGGAACAGACTCAGGCGCGCGGAATCCGCAGCGTGCGCACCTCGAAGGGTGTGAGTGACAGCGACGATCCCGTGCGGGCGTCGGGAAGCTCGTCCTCAATGAGACTCACCTCGCGCACGCCCGCATGAGCGAACGAGACGCGAATCTCACCGGTGGTGCGTTCGCCCAGCGCCTCGTACACACGCACGATCACGTCTCCGGAGCGATCGGCGGCCAGCTTCACGGAGGACACCACGATGCCGCGACCCGTGACGGTGACGAGCGGTTCGACGGGCCCGGAACCCGAAACAGCAGTGGCCGGAGAGTTCAGCTCGATCCCCGCAGCGGTCGCCGACTCCGTATCGGCGCCGATGACGAGCCCCGTGGTGATCACGTGCAGGCCGTGATCGGTATCGGGGTCGGGAAATCGCGGGGCGCGCAGCAGGGAGAGGCGCACGGTAGTGGTGACGCCGGACTCGTCGGAATCGCGCGTGGTGTCGTAACCGTACAGCGAATCGTTCACCACGGCCGCGCCGAAACCGCGCTCCTGCACCAAGACGAATCGGTGCATCGACGTCTCGAACTTCGCCGCTTCCCACGACGTGTTCACGTGTGTGGCGCGCGACTGATAGCCATACTGCGTCTCGGCGTCCGTCGTCTGGGCCTGGATTGCGAGCGGGAAGGACTGCTTGAGCAGCTTCTCGGTCTCTCGCCAGTCGATCTCGTTGCGAATGAGGAGCGTGCGCGAGCCGGGCGCCAGAGTGATGACCTGCGTGATCGAGGATTCCGAGAAGCGCCGGTGCAGGCGCACAGTCGGGTGTCCGTGATCGCCGAGTCCCCACGTGAACGTGTAGACATCCCGCAGCTCCGTGGCGGTGTTGCGGTAGTACCGGTCGATGTCCCAGGCGTCCCACTTGTTCGGGAAGTCCTGATGCAGCTGCAGCAGGTTGGCGGGCTGACCGAGCGGAATCGTCTCGCGCCCGGTGGCCAGATCCACGGCAGAGACGATGAGCCCCTCGCGGGAGATGAGCACGCGCACAAGGTGGTTGGTGAGTTCCACCACCTCGTCCTCTTCCCCGTACCCGATCGAAACTCGCCCGCCGGGTCCCGTCGCCGGCGCGGCCGCGAGCGCCTCGTCACCCACGCGATAGGGCGTGAACACGAGCGGCACGTCACCAGTTCCAGCGAGAGCCGCGCGAGCGGTGTCGGCGAGCGCCGTCGCCTCCGCGACGACGTCGGTGAGAACGGCGACCGCCTCGCGGTGCACCCACGCGATCGAGGTGCCCGGCAGGATATCGTGGAACTCGTTCAGCAGCACGGTCTCCCAGAGCCGATCGAGGGCGTCATAGGGGTAGTCAGCAAGACCGCGAACCGCGGCGGTGGCCGCCCAGAGCTCGGCCTCGAGCAGCGTGTGTTCGGCGCGGCGGTGCAGGGCTTTGGTCTGGTGCTGACTGGTGAGCGTTCCGCGGTGGAGCTCGAGATACAGCTCACCGACCCACACAGCAGGCTTCGCGAGTTCGGCCCGCGCCTGCTCGAAGAACGTGTCCGGTGACTCCCATTGCACCGTCGCGGACCCCTCGAGGTTCGCCAGTCGCTGCTGTTTGCCGACCATCTCGCGCGTGGTGCCGCCACCGCCGTCACCCCAGCCGACGGGTGCCAGCGAGCGGGTGGCCACCCGGTTCTCCTGGAACTGGCGTGAGGCCTTCGCCACCTCCTCGCCGCTGAGTTCGGAGTTGTAGGTGACCATCGGCGGGAAGTGCGTGAACATGCGCGATCCGTCGATGCCCTCCCACAGGAAGGTGTGATGCGGGAAAACGTTGCGTTGATTCCAGGAGATCTTCTGCGTGAAGAACCACTCGAATCCGGCACGGCGCATCAGCTGCGGTAGCGCCGGCGAGTAGCCGAACGAGTCGGGCAGCCAGACACCGCGTGAGCGTACACCGAACTCGCTCTCGAAGAAGCGCTGGCCGTAGAGGAACTGGCGAGCCAGCGACTCACCGGTCGGCATCACGGTGTCGGATTCCACCCACATGCCGCCGAGCGGCAGAAACCGCCCCGCGGCGACCGCCGCTCGGACGCGCTCGTACACCTCGGGACGGTGCTCCTTGATCCACTTGTACTGCTGGGCGGAGCTCATGCCGTAGACGAACTCGTCGGTCTCATCGATGAGGCGCGCCATCGTGGAGGTGGTGCGGGCCACCTTGCGAATGGTCTCGCGCACCGGCCACAGCCAGGCGGAGTCGATGTGGGCATGACCGACCGCCGAGATGTGATGCGCGCTCGCATCCGCGGGACGCGCGAGCACGTCCGCGAGCCGGGCTCGTGCTTGCGTTGCTGTTTCGACGATGTGCTGCAGATCCAGCACATCGAGCGCATCATCGAGCGCCTGCAGGATGCGCATCCGACGCGGTTCGGTGGCCGCCAGCTCCGCCTGCAGGTCGACGAGGACTTCCAGGTCGAGGGCTAGCTCGAACACCTCGGGTTCGAAGACGGCGAGGTCCATGGTGCGCAGGCGATACAGCGGACGTGTCGACGTGGTCAGCACGTCGCCGTCCCGGGTGGGGAGGAAGGGGTGGTAATCCAGCAGCACGGGGTTGGATGCAGCTTCGAGGAAGAGGGTGATCTGCTCGCCGCCGTTGGCGTCTGGGGTGATGGGAACCCACTGATTACGAGGGTTGAGCGACTTCACGGGGGTCAGATCCGGAAGGTAGACGAGCGCTTCCTGCTGGAATCCCGTCATGTTGACGTCGAATCCGAGATCGAGGTGGGCTTCCACGCGTTTGCCGGCCCAGTCTGCGGGGACCGTGCCGGTGACCTTGAACCAGGTCGTCCCCCAGGCCGGCCCCCATGCGCTGCCGACCTGGTGTGGTACGAACACCAGCGCGAGGCCCTCAGCCGGGGCGATCGGCTCACCCGGCAGCTGGTGCGCCTCCACCGTGAGCGGTACGCGAGCTGAGTAGATCGCCGGGCGAACCCGCTCGTCGAGCACACGGGTCACCCGCCCCACCGTGAGCGAGGTCTCGTCGTGCATTTTCTTCCTCTCGACAGCGTCGTCAGGCCCACTAAACCGATCAAGTACAGTGATCCTATGGCAGCCGCGAAGCGCGTGACCATCACGGATATCGCCCGCATCGCGAGGGTTTCGCCGGGGGCGGTCTCGTTCGCGCTCAATGGCAAACCGGGCGTCAGCGAGGAGACCCGGGAGCGGATCCTTCAGGTCGCGCGAGAGCAGCAGTGGCAGCCTTCTCACGTGGCGCGATCCCTGGTGGGCGCGCGGGCGAACGCGGTGGGCCTCGCACTCAACCGGCCGGCGCGATCACTCGGCACGGAGGCGTTCTTCACGGACCTCATCGCCGGCATCCAGTCGGGGCTGAGCGACGCGCGGATCGGTCTGCACCTGCAACTGGTGTCGAGCCTGGAGGAGGAGCTCGAGATCCATCGACAGTGGCATGCCTCGCGTCAGGTGGACGGGGTTCTCGTCATCGATCCGCTGGGCGACGATCCCCGTATCGACGCGCTCCGCGAGCTCCAGATGCCCACGATCCTGGTGGGTTCGCACGTCGCCGTGCCATCGGCGCTGTGGGTGGATGACACGGAGACGGCGAGCACCCTGTTCGGTCACCTCCGTGGTCTCGGGCACTCGCACATCGCGTATGTTGCCGGGCCCGCGGTGCTCCAGCACACGCGGCTACGCGCACGGGTTCTCGGGGGTCAGGTGATCCACACGGACTTCTCTCCGGGGATGGCCGCAGAGCAGACTCGTCGCCTGCTGAACGGGGATGACCGTCCGACCGCCATCGTCTACGACAACGATGTGATGGCCGTCGCGGGCCTGCGGGCGGTGCAGGAGATGGGGGTGGGCGTTCCCGCCGACGTGTCGCTGGCGAGTTTCGATGACTCGGTCATCGCGGGACTAGTGCGTCCGTCGATCACCGCGATGACGCGCGACACCTTTGAGCTCGGCGACCGGTCTGCGCGGCTGCTGGTGCGCCAGATCGCGAGTGACGTGGTACTGCCGGGTGAGGCCGGGCCCGCGCCCGTGCTCACGGTGCGCGAGAGCACAGGACGACCCGGAACTGTCAGCGGTTGAACGGCCCCCAGTGGTCGCGCAGAGTCTGGGGGTCATGTTCCCAGACAGTTCGCGTGGCTTCCAACCAGGTGGCGTTCGTCCCGTTCGCGGTAAGCGGGGGAACGACGTGGGCATCCGAGAGATGATGGCGGATGACGGCGACCGGAACATCGAGTTCTGCCGCCGTTTCCTCCCGGGGTCAGCTCGTCCTCGTCAGCTTCAAGGACGGCGAGATGGAGAACCCGCTCCTCCAACGCGGCGGCGAACTCAGCGCGCTCGCGAGCGACGCGATGCGCGACCACCACGCTGGCGAACGCCGAATCCTCAGTCACTCCGGGAGTTCCCACAGCTCGATGGGCAGCCCCTCAGGGTCGTGCAGGCGGGCGAATCGTCCGAATTCCGTCGCCCACTCCTCCCGCGTCTCCACCTCGATCCCCGCCGCTTCCAGGCGAGCCACCAGCGTGGACAGATCCGTCACGCGGAGGTTGAGCATGAACGGCTGGGCTGAGTCGAAGTAGCCGCTGTCCTGCGGGAACGGCGCGAAGACGGTCATGCCGGCCGACTGGGTCCAGACGGCATCCTCTCCCGCATCGATCCCGAGGTGCTCGCGATACCAGGCGGCGCGTGCCCGGGGGTCACGACTTCGGAAGAACAGACCACCGATTCCCGTCACAGTCATGGCGTCATGGTAGCGGCGTGAGGCTTGTCTCGCGGCGTACACAAGTGCGTATTGCAAGTTATCCACATCTTGTGTGCTTCGTACTTTTGTTCTAGTGACTGCGAGATCATTGAAGCATGACATTAGAACTCTTGGAAGACGTCGCGACGGACGTGCACCGGCCCGACCACGACGGCTCGTCCGGTACGCGCACCGACCCGAAGCATGCGCGCAGCTCACGAAAACGCGTCCCGCCTGACGAAGCCGACGTACAAGTGAAGCGCGCCTACGTTGAAGCGGTGGTGGCCGTGACGCGTTCACGGGCGGCCACCGATGCGCTGGAGGCCGCGCTGCTCGCCGATCTCGTAACACTGTCCGGGGCATCCGGAGCATCGTCCCATTCCGACCTGGAGTTGCGGTCGCTTGCCGCCGAGGTCGGCGCCGCGATCCACGTGAGTGATCGCACGATTCAGCGCCGCATGTCGGACGCGTATGGGCTGGTGAACGACTTTCCCGACGTCCATCGGGCGCTCGCAGAGGGGGAGATCACCGCGGCCCAAGCGCGGGTAGTCGTCGACGTCGGAGCCCCCATCGAGGTGGGCGACGCACGCGACCGCTACGTCGCGCGAGCTCTTCCCCTAGCCCGGGTGCAGTCCCCCAACCGGCTGCGCGGCATGCTGGCGCGCATAGCGGAGGAGGTGCGGGAGGTGGGCATCACGGAACGCCACCAGTCCGCGTGCGAGGCGCGCGTGGTGTGGGTCACCGACGACCCGGACGGTATGTCGACACTGCATGCGTACCTCCCGTCGGTCCTTGCGCACGGCGTGAAGAGTCGCCTGGATCAGATGGCCCACGAACTCCGGGACACTCGCGGCAAGCAGGCCCGCGGTGATGGCACGCCTGCCACTGCGGCTGGCGCCGGTGGCGGTGCTGGTGCCGACGCGATCGACACCGCCGACACCACCGACGCGGTCGATGAGCGCACGGTGGATCAGATTCGCGCGGACCTGCTTGCGGACCTCTTGCTCACCGCCACGCCGGCGAGCGAGAACACCGCCCTCGGGTCGATTCGTGCGACGATCGCCGTCACGATTCCGGTGCTCACCCTCGCCGGCCGAAGCGATGACGGGGCAGAGCTCGACGGCGCCATACCGATCGACGCCGACACCGCTCGAATCCTCGCCGGGGGCGAGCCGGGATTCGACCGGGTGCTCACTCACCCCATCACCGGGGCCGTGCTGGCGACCGATCGCTACCGCCCGACGGCTGAGATGAAACGCTTCCTCACCCATCGCGACCAACACTGCCGACACCCCGGATGCCGGGTTCCGATTCGAAACACCGACATCGACCACAACGAAGAGTGGGCCGATGGCGGCAAGACCGACATCGCCAATCTCGCCCCGTTGTGTCGCCGGCATCACACGCTGAAGACGAGCGCCGGATGGAAGATCACCCCGTACCCGGACGGTGTTCTGGAGTTCATCACCGCGCTGAAGTACCACCACACCGAGATACCCGAGCCTCGTTCGGTGGCGTTCGTGGCCTCGACCTTGCCGGAATCTGATGACGCAGCCGACACCAGCGACCGCACTAACAACGATCGCACTGACAATGACAGACAGAGGAACGCCACGGACGACGGCGTGCCGCCATGGTGACCTCGCGGGCTGTCGGCGGTGCAGTAAAGCTGAACGCGTGCTGCTCTGACAGGAATTCGTGCCGCTCTGCAGCGCGATCCCCTCGTGTGCGAGGTCTACTGGGGGATCCGCGAGGGCCGTGTCTCGCTGCGGCGCCGATTCTCCGCACGGAGCGGTCCCGATTCCCGCGCATCCACAAGCGGCCGACCCATGAGGAGGCCCGGAAGACCGCGGCCGTCCGTGGTGAACGTGAGAATCAGGGTCACGAGCCAGAACGCGCCGGAGAGCAGCTCCCCCGCGCCAGGGATCATCGCCAGCAGCGCGGCACCGGAGATGCCAGACAGCAGGCGCAGCACGCGCGATGGAAACTCCTTCCCCGGGCCTCGGTATGCCAGCTGCACGCTGTGATCTCCGACGGATCGGCCGGTTGCCAGGATCAAGACAGTCCAGAGCGCGAGGGGCAGCAGATTGGCGACAGTGGACGAGATCAGCGTCTGCTCTGTCGTGGGACGTCCGCCCGTGAGCAGGGAGAACGCGAGCTGCATGACGACGGCGACGCCCGCGCCGATCACCCAGAACGACAGAGCGTCGCAGACCATCGCCAGCAGGCGACGCCCGCGAGTCACGGGCCGCGGCTGATCGGCGCCCGGCAGCTCCGTGCCGCCACGCAGGCGCGCCGGGATCACCAGACCGATTACCGCGCCGACGAACGCGCCGGACGTGTTGGTGATCAGGTCCGAGACGTCGAAGAACCGGTAGGCACAGGAGTAGATCCTCCAGACGCCCGTCAATTGGGTCAACTCGATGAACAGCGAAACGACAAACCCCACGGTGGTGGCCAGCACGATTCCCCGACCGGCCAGCACACGGGTGAAGAAGCCGAGCGGGACGAACAACAGCACGTTCAGCGCCAGCTGCAGCACGGCTGCGCTGAGCAGGACGTTTCCGCCCTCACCGATCGCCTTCTGCACGTCGTGCACCGCGTCCATCGGATTCAGGATCGCCTCGGCACAGTACTCGATCGGACCATCGGGCAACGGCAGCAGCGTGTACGTCCAGATCGCCCAGAAATACACCAGCGCTGCCGACCACAGCAGGAACATCCCCGCCGTCAGCCGACCCCGACGGCGATACACCCGCGCGACAAACGGGACGAAGAGAAGGATGCCGAGCAGTCCGCCCGCCCCCAATGCGATGAATCCGGAAAGAAGGTGATTGCTCATGACGTATCCATCCTCCCCGGCCCGCCTCCCTTCCGCGTCGTCCCCGCGAGGGAGCCTCCTCCTCCCCGCGGCGTATCCGCGCATCGACATCCGCGCCGCACGTCCCCGCCGCCCTCCGGCGTCAGGATCTCGTGAGGATTCCCGGAAATACGCATCACGAGCCGTCAGGAACGCGTAGGTTCTACGTCCGTGGTGAATGACACGCGCGATCCCGCCAGTCCCCGTCCCAGTGCCAAGCGCTGGATCCTCGGGGAGCCCTTGACGTCGAAGCAGGCGGACGATCAGCTGCTGCCGAAGAAGCTCGCGCTGCCCATCTTCGCCTCCGACGCGCTGAGCTCGGTCGCCTATGCCCCGCAGGAGATCATGATGATCCTGCTGCTGGGTGGCGCCGCCTTCCTCTCCTTCGCCCCGTGGGTCGCGGCGGCGGTCGTGCTGCTGCTCGTCGTGGTCGTCCTCAGCTACCGTCAGCTGATCCGGGCGTACCCGTCGGGTGGAGGCGACTACGAGGTGGCCTCCAAGAACATCGGTGAGCGAGCCGGCGTCGTGGTGGCTGCAGCGCTGCTCGTTGACTATGTCCTCACGGTGGCGGTTTCGGTCGCGTCCGGTGTCGACAACATCATCTCCGCCCTCCCCGCGCTGAACTCCTGGCGGGTCGGGCTCGCGATCGGGTTCGTGGTGTTGATCATCCTGATGAACCTCCGCGGTGTGCGCGAAGCCTCGTCGGTCTTCGCGGTGCCGACATACGTGTTCATCGGCTCGGTCGCGGTGATGGTCGTCGTCGGTCTCGCTCGCACGGTCGCCGGTGATGCCCCCGTTGCCTCCAGCGCCGACTACACCTCTCAGGTGCACTCACTGACCAACGCCGCCGTGGTGCTGCTGGTGCTGCGCGCATTCTCGTCGGGCTGTTCGGCCCTCACCGGTGTGGAGGCGGTCTCCAACGGAGTCCAGGCATTCCGGCGCCCCAAGATCCGCAACGCCCAGACCACCCTCGCCATCATGGGAACGATCGCGGCATGCCTGTTCGCAGGCCTCGTCGCGCTCGCCCTGATCAGCGGCATCCACTATGCCGAGAATCCCTGCGATCTGCAGGGATTCGACTGCACGCAGCCGCAGCCGAGCCTCATCGCGCAGCTTGCGGCCGCGGTCTTCGGCGGCGGGTCCATCCCGTTCTTCATCATTCAGGCGGCCACCGCCTGCGTGCTGCTCCTCGCCGCCAACACGGCGTTCAACGGCTTCCCGCTGCTCGGTGCCGTGCTCGCCCGTGACGGCTACGCACCGAAGGCTCTGAACACCCGCGGCGACCGCCTCGTCTTCAGCAACGGCATGATCCTCCTCGGCATCGGGGCGATCGCCATCCTCCTCGTGTTCCAGGCCAACCTGACCACACTGATCCAGCTCTACATCATCGGGGTGTTCGTATCGTTCACCCTCGGCCAGATCGGCATGGTGCGACACTGGCGCCGCGTGCTGCGCGAGATGCGGGAAGATCTGCCGGAAGGCAGCGAACATCAGCGCAGCACCGACTTCACTCGCCACGAGGCCGTCAAGGGTCTCATCATCAACTCCGCCGGTGCCACGATGACCACGCTCGTGCTGCTCATCGTGACCGTCACGAAGTTCACGCACGGTGCCTGGCTGGTGTTCCTCGCGATTCCGGTGCTGACGATCCTGATGATCGGCGTGAATCGCTACTACCGCGACGTGGAGGCGGAGATCACCGTGACCGACGTGCCGCACTTCGGAGCGCAGGGCGACGTGGCGATCGTGCTGGTGAATCGCGTACAGAAGCCGGTGCTCAAAGCTCTCGACTATGCGCTTGCCGCCAACCACCGCACGCTGCTCGCCGTACACGTCTCCGCAGATGCCGCGGAAACCGACGCGCTGCTTGCCGAATGGGAGCGCATGCGGATGCCCGTCCCGCTCACGGTCATCGAATCGCCCTACCGCTTCTATGCCGCCCCGGTGGCGATCTTCATCAAGCAGTTCCGCGAGAAGCACGGCCCCTCGGTGGTGACGGTGTACCTGCCGCAGTACATCGTCGGGCACTGGTGGGAGAGCGTGCTCCACAACCGCAGGGCGAAGCGCATGGCACAGCAGCTGATGCTGGTCCATGGCGTCACGATCACGCTCGTGCCGTGGCTGCTGGACTCGTCGGAGATCATCTACGGCCGCCGCTCCCGCGTGATGCCCGGCCAGGAGCGCTCCGGTCACCTCTCCCCCGCCGGCGCGGCGCGTCGTGCCACGCGCGCTGGCGGTCCGCCGGATCACAGTTGAAAGACTCGTCACGCTCGAGACTCGAGCACTCGAAACTCATCACGCTCGAAACTCATCACGCTCGAGACTCATCACCGCATTCGTGAACAGCACCGTCCGGCTGACACTCGCGCTCGCTCGAAACTCGAGCACTCGAGCACTCGAGACTCATCACGCTCGAAACTCATCACCGCATTCGTGAACAGCACCGTCCGGCTGACACTCGCGCTCGCTCGAGACTCATCCCCGCATTCGTGAACCTTTTGCGTGGGAGCGGACATCTCATCCACAGGGGGTCGATTTTTCTGAGGATGAGGACTGGACATGGCACATACCCTTCGCCACCCCGCCACGATCATGCTGCTCTCCGGCCTTGCTGTTCTCGGCCTCGCGCTGTGTTGTCTGGGCGGGAGCGTCGCCTTCACCGCCATCGCGTCGGATGCGGCCGCCGCTGAGCCACCCGCGGCAGCGATCATCTGCGTGATCGTCGGCGCGGTCGCCTTTGCTATCGGCGTGATCGGTGCGTGCATCGCCACCGTGACGTCCCGCCGCGTAACCCGGCCGAGGCGTGAGATCGCGCCCGATCGCGGAATGTCGGACCCCTCTGCGTAGGATGTGAGCGTCAGAGGCGAAGGGGATCGCGATGATGCCGAATCAGGGAGCACCGGCACCGGGGTTCTTCCCCGGCGCGCCTGTCGATCCACGCGGCAGCCATCAGCGCCCGCTGCGCTTCGGGGGGCTCGGCCTGCTGTCGGGGCCGGTGAAGCGACGCGGACCCCGTGGATCCACTGTCGCGACCGCCATCGCCACCGTCCTTGTCGTGCTGGCAGGGTGCGGCGGGATGTGGGCGGCGTCGGCCACCGCCCGCGCCAACATGCTGCCCGGCGCCCCGGTCGAAGATGTCGCGACCACGCTCGGTGAGCATCTCGACGCCGATGGCGACGCATGGACAGGCGACCTCGTGCCGACGCTGGCCGCGCAGTTCACTGATGCGGGTTCGCGGCCCGGCGTCGGGGATGCAGCAGCGTTAGACGCTCTTGGCGTCACACGCAGCACAGAGATCACGGTGGCTCCCTGGCGCGCGGACGGCGACCTAATCGACAAGGACCGTTCCGCCGACGTGTCTGACGCGTACCTCGCCACCACACTCGCGTTCGCCGACGGATCCAGTACCGTCCTCAACGCCCAGGGCGTGTTCGTTCGGGCGTTCTTCTACGACGGCTCCTCGAAGCCGGAGCAGTCCCGCGTCGGCGAAGACCCCACAGCTGTTGCCCCCTGGGCGCTGGGGTCGCTGGTCGCCTCGGGGCCGCAGTCTTCTGTCGTCGCCGAGAACGAGAGCTGCGCCGATCCGATGAAGGCCATGGTCGCGCTCTCGACCGTGGCGCGCACGACGGGCACGCTCGCGTCGACGTGCGCCCTCGGCGGATCCGATGTCGCCGTCGCGGCCGGGGTAGACGCCGCCGCCGTCGCGGCCTCCTTCCCCGTCCTCGGCGACTATTCCGAACTCGCCCAGATCCCGGCACTGCCCGGGGAGGAGGCGGAAGACGTCGGTCTCGTGCAGTACCGATTCACGGCCGGCGAGCAGAACCTCGTCGCGGTGCTCGTCAGCACCCAGGACTTCGGGTGGGCGTTCGTGGGTATCGCCGGGGCACAGTCATGAAGGGCGGCGCGAAGGTTGTGTGGGCCGGCGCAGGCGTCGTGGCGTTGGCCATCGCCGGCGCGTTCACCGCCATCACCTGGCCGCATGAGGTGAAGGTCGGCACGGTTGCCGAGGTGCCGGGCACCGTCGCCACCCAGCCGCCGCTGCTCCCCGAGCGCGACTCGTCGAACGAAGGACAGCACCAGACCATCTGGGACGGGATGAACCAGGCGATGCTGGCGAAAGATCGCGCGGCGTTCCTCTCCCACACCACGGGGGAGGCCACCACACAGCTGTCCACCTGGTGGGACGGCACCAGCACCATCGGCTGGGACGTGGCTGCGATCTCGCCCTGGGACGACTACACCGTGATCCTCGGCGCCCAGCTCGCCTTCGCCGCCCACCCGGAACGCGGCAGCGGCACCGACGACGCCGGCCTCCAGCTGATTCAGGGGTTCTACTACGACGTCGAGTGGGACGGCGACCTGATCTCGTCGATCACGCCGTATATGGAGCCCATGCCGTGGGACGAAGGGCCGCTGTACGCAGCCCGCTCGGAACACGTGGTGCTGTTCGGCGCCGCCGATGAGCAGGGCCTGGTCGACGCCAACCTCGCGCAGGCCGAAGCGTCCGCGCAGCTGGCACTCAACGAAGTCCGCAAGCTCGGCGGGGACGTTCCCATGGACGGATTCGTGGCCGCGATCACCGACGACTCCTCCCGACTGTCGCGCTGGCAGTTCGGTGCGGGCCAGCAGTGGGACATGGACGTGGCCGGGTTCGCCATGCCCACCTACCGCCCACCGTCCGCAGCGCCCTGGCTGGATCCGCGCATCGCCACCGGCGACGCCAGCAGCGGCACCATCGTGGCAGTCGGCCCGCTGAGCGTCGACCAGCGGCCCGAGACCTTCACCCATGAGTTCCTGCACGCCCTGCACCTGACCGCGGCGCCCACCAGCGCAAGCCAGCCGTCGGTCGCGGTCATGGAGGGCTTCGCGGAGTGGGCCACCGCCGACTCCGGCGCCGATGAGTTCACCTACCGCCGTCCCGACGTCAAAGACGCCGTGGCCAGCGCGGGAACCGGCGCCTTCTCCGATGACGCCCTTCGTGCCTCAGACGCCTGGCTGGGTTACGGCGCCGCCGGCTCCGTCTACGGCTTCGTGCAGGCGAACGGCGGCGACGCCTGGCGGCTCGCGGTCGATGCGCAGCGCTCGGGCGAGGATCTCTTCACCGTCGCACAGCGACAGAACCCTGCCCTGACCCCGGAGGCCTGGCAGGCCTGGGTCGCCGCACAGTAGAACCACCGAAGCAGGCAGGAGAACCACCGCGGCAGGCAGGAGAGCCAACGCGGCAGGCAGGAGAACCACCGCGGCAGGCAGGAGAGCCAACGCGGCAGGCAGGAGAGCCAACGCGGCAGGCAGGAGAGCCAACGCGGCAGGCAGGAGAACCACCGCGGCGGAAAGCCCGACGGAAACTCCGCGTTCCGTGAGGGCGGCGTCAGGGAACCGCACGCCGCTGTGTGGATTCCGTGAGGGCCCAGTGCACCGTGCATGAGCGGGCGGAAGCATCGAAGCATCCGTTCCGATTCGAAGGAAGATCATGCTCGATGTCTTCTCCGTCCTGCTGACGATCGCGTGCTTCGTGCTCGTCGCCCTGATCGCGCGACTGGTGGAGAAACGATGATCGCCCTCACGGTGATCGCCGCCGTCCTCGCCGCCGCCGCGCTCGTCTACCTCGTCATCGCGCTGTGGAAGCCGGAGCGCTTCTGATGGAACCGTCCGCCCCGATTCCCCTCTCTCCTACGGAGCTCGCCTGATGCCCGCCACCGTCGCCGCACTCTTGCAGGCGCTCGCCCTCGTTCTTCTTCTCGTCGTCACCCACCGCCCCATGGGAGACCTGCTCGCACGGGTCTACCTGGGCCGCCGCCACCTGCGCATCGAACGCGGCACCTACAAGCTGCTCGGCGTGGACGGCGATGCCCAGCAGTCCTGGCCGATGTACCTCCGCGGGGTGCTCGCATTCTCCGTCGTCGGCATGCTGCTGGTCTACCTCCTGCAGCGCACCCAGCAGTGGCTGCCCGCCTCGCTGGGCCTACCCGCCGTGCCCGAACCCGTTGCCTTCAACACCGCCGCGTCGTTCGTCGCCAACACGAACTGGCAGTCCTACTCCCCGGAAGTGACCGTCGGCTTCGTGGTCCAGGCGTGCGGCCTCGCCGTGCAGAACTTCGTGTCCGCTGCCGTCGGCATCGCCGTGGCGGTCGCCCTCGTGCGCGGATTCGCCGCTCGCGGCACCGGAGTGATCGGCAACTTCTGGGTCGATCTGATCCGCGGGGCCTACCGGGTGCTGCTGCCGATCTCCGTGATCGGGGCAACGATTCTCATCGCAGGTGGGGTGATCGAGAACCTCACTGAAGTCACGACGGCGCAGACGCTCGCTGGCGCAACGCAGTCCATCCCGGGCGGACCGGTCGCCTCGCAAGAGGTCATCAAACTCCTCGGCACCAACGGCGGCGGCTACTTCAACGCCAACTCCGCGCACCCATTCGAGAACCCGGCGCCGTGGACCAACCTCTTCCAGTGCTTCCTGATTCTCCTCATCCCCTTCGCGCTCCCCCGCACCTTCGGTGTGATGGTCGGCGACCGTCGCCAGGGCTACGCCATCACCGCGGCGATGGCCACCATCTTCGTGGGCTCGCTTGTCGCCCTCTCGCTGCTGGAGTCGGGTGCAGCAGGCACCGCACCGCAACTCGCCGGAGCAGCGATGGAAGGCAAGGAGACCCGGTTCGGTATCTTCGGCTCTGCTCTCTTCTCCTCTGCGTCCACGCTGACATCCACCGGTGCGGTCAACGCGATGCATGACTCGTACACGGCGCTCGGCGGCATGATGCCGATGCTGAACATGATGCTCGGGGAGATCGCACCGGGCGGTGTCGGATCCGGCCTATACGGGATGCTCGTGATCGCCGTGATCGCGGTGTTCGTCGGCGGACTTCTCATCGGCCGTACGCCGGAGTATCTCGGCAAGCGCCTCGGGCCCCAGGAAGTCACCCTCGCGAGCCTCTACATCCTTGTCGTCCCGACACTCGTGCTGGCCGGCACCGCGCTCAGCTACGCGATCCCCGGCGCGCGTGAGGAGATCACCGGCTCGGCAGTCCTGAACCCCGGACCGCACGGTCTCAGTGAGGTGCTGTACGCGTTTACCTCCGCCGCGAACAACAACGGCTCCGCGTTCGCCGGTCTGACCGCATCGGGGCCGTGGCTCGCCAACGCGCTGGGTGTCGCGATGCTGCTCGGCCGCTTCATCCCGATCGTGTTCGTCCTCGCTCTCGCCGGAGCACTCGCGACGCAGTCCCCCGCGCCCGCGACCGTCGGAACGCTGCCGACTCACCGGCCGCTCTTCATCGGGCTGCTGATCGGTGTGGCCGTGATCGTCACCGCACTCACCTACTTCCCCGTGCTCGCGCTGGGACCACTCGCAGAAGGACTGGCGTGACATGACGCGTCGTCCCCCCGAGTTCTGTTCCCCCTCCCTCGCAGCACGCACTCCCCTCATAGAAGGACTCTCCTGACATGGCTGTGATCACCGATCACCCCACCGCAACGCCGCGCACAGCGCCGGCACGAACATTCAGCGTGCAGCAGTTGCGCGCCGCGCTTCCGGGCACCTTCCGACGACTCGACCCGCGTACGCAGTGGCGCAACCCCGTGCTGATGCTGGTCTGGGTGGGCGCCGCCTTCACCACCGTGCTGGCGATCGCCGAACCGTTCCTCGGCGGCGACGGGCCCGCGGGTTTCACCGCGGGCATCGCCGTCTGGCTCTGGCTCACCGTGCTGTTCGCGAACCTCGCCGAATCCGTCGCCGAGGGTCGCGGCAAGGCGCAGGCCGACAGCCTGCGACGCACCCGCGCCACCACCACCGCTCGACGCGTGGTGTCTCCGGATGCCGCTGATCCCGGTGCCTTCGCCACCACGATCACGGAGGTGGCTTCCACCGATCTTCGCGTGGGTGACCGCGTGGTCGTCGAGGCGGGCGAGCTGATCCCGGGCGACGGCGACGTGGAGTGGGGCATCGCCACCGTCGACGAATCCGCGATCACCGGTGAATCCGCTCCCGTCGTGCGCGAATCGGGCGGCGACCGCTCTGCCGTCACCGGCGGCACCCGCGTGCTGAGCGACCGCATCGTGGTGCGCATCACCGCGCAGCCCGGCGAGACCTTCGTCGATCGGATGATCGCTCTGGTCGAAGGCGCCGCACGCCAGCGCACACCCAACGAGATCGCGCTGAACATCCTGCTGGCCAGCCTCTCGTTCGTGTTCGTGGTGGTGGTCATGACGCTGAACCCGATCGCCTCTGCCGTCACCTCTCCGGTGTCGCTCGCGGTGCTGATCGCGCTGCTCGTGTGCCTCATCCCCACCACAATCGGCGCGCTGCTGAGCGCCATCGGCATCGCCGGAATGGACCGTCTGGTCCAGCGCAACGTGCTGGCGATGTCGGGTCGCGCCGTCGAGGCAGCCGGCGATGTCACCACGCTGCTGCTCGACAAGACCGGCACGATCACCTACGGCAACCGTCGTGCCGTGCGTTTCCTCCCGCTGCCCGGCATCGCGGAGGAGGACCTCATCCGCACCGCCGCGCTCAGCTCCCTCGCCGATCCCACTCCCGAGGGCTCGTCGGTGGTCGCTCTCGCGGAGCAGCTCGGCGTGCGCGCCGAGGAGGACGGTGACGCGGTGATCGTCCCGTTCACCGCGCAGACCCGCATGAGCGGTCTGGATCTGCCCGACGGCACCCGCATCCGCAAGGGCGCCGGCTCCGCGGTGCGCACCTGGCTGACGACCGAAGGCGTGTCCCTCTCTGCCACGGCTGACGCGGCGCTCACCGAGCACACCGACGCGATCGCCTCCGACGGTGGCACCCCGCTGGCTGTCGCCGTGCTGCGCGCAGACGGCTCCGGCGACGTGCTCGGCGTGATCCACCTCAAAGACGTCGTGAAGGAGGGACTGCGCGAGCGGTTCGACGAGCTGCGGGCCATGGGCATCCGCACCGTGATGATCACGGGCGACAACCCGCTCACCGCGCGTGCCATCGCACGGGAGGCCGGCGTGGACGACGTCCTGGCCGAGGCGACGCCCGAGAACAAGCTGGAGCTGATCCGAAAGGAGCAGCAGGGCGGCCGCATGGTGGCGATGACCGGCGACGGCACCAACGACGCCCCCGCTCTTGCCCAGGCAGACGTCGGTATGGCTATGAACACCGGCACCTCGGCGGCGAAGGAGGCGGGCAACATGATCGATCTGGACTCCGATCCCACCAAGCTGATCGACATCGTCCGCATCGGCAAGCAGCTGCTCATCACCCGGGGTGCGCTCACTACGTTCTCGCTGGCCAACGACATCGCGAAGTACTTCGCGATCATCCCCGCCCTGTTCATGACCGCCTTCCCCGGCCTTGCCGCGCTGAACGTCATGGGACTGCATTCGCCGGCCTCCGCCGTGCTGTCGGCGATCATCTTCAACGCGATCATCATCGTGATCCTGATCCCGCTGGCCCTGCGCGGAGTGCGCTACCGGCCCGCGAGCGCCGCGTCCCTCCTCGGTCGGAACCTGCTCGTCTACGGGCTCGGCGGGCTGATCGCGCCGTTCATCGGGATCAAGCTGATCGACCTCGTCGTCAGCCTCATCCCCGGCTTCTGACCATCGCCCGATCCCCCGCTTCCTGACACTCGCCACTCACGATTTCTGACCGGAGATCCGTTCATGTCCCTTCGCACCACTATCCGCACCCATGCCACCGCGGTTCGCGCGATGCTCGTCCTCACCGTCATCCTCGGACTCGCCTACCCCGCCCTCATGCTGCTCGTCGGGTTGGCGATGCCCTCGCAGGCGAGCGGCTCGCTCGTGCGGGATGACGACGGCACGGTCGTCGGGTCCACGCTCATCGGCCAATCCTTCGCCGATGATGCGGGTGAGCCGCTGCCGCAGTACTTCCAGTCACGTCCGTCCGCGTCGAACTACGACGCGCTCGCGTCGGGTGGCAGCAACCTCGGCCCCGAGAACCCGGAACTGGCCGACGCGATCCGGGAACGGCAGGCGACCGGGGCCACCGCGCCCGACGCGCTGACCGCATCCGGATCCGGCCTCGATCCCGACATCTCGCCGCAGAACGCGCTCACCCAGGTGCCTACTGTGGCCGCCGCGCGCGGGCTCGATGAGTCGGTCGTACGCGACCTCGTGCGGTCTATGATCAGGCCGAGGGACCTCGGATTCCTTGGCGAGGAGCGCGTGAATGTTCTCGAGCTCAACCGGGCGCTGGATGCGTCGGCACGATAGCGGAGGACAACGCATGGAGCGGGGAAACCTGCGGGTCCCGATCGGCGCGACCCACGGTGCAGAGCTGACAGCAGCGAGAGCGGGGGCGATCCGATGAAGCGCGGAACCCTGCGAGTGCTGCTCGGGGCCGCCCCTGGCGTGGGCAAGACCGTCGAGATGCTGACCGAGGGTGCACGACTGCGCGACGAGGGTCGCGACGTGGTGATCGGCGTCGTGGAGACACACGGCCGCGCCATGACCACCGCCCGCACCGAGGGGATCGAGCAGATTCCCCGCCAGCGTGTGGAGCATCGTGGCGTGGCCCTCGACGAGCTGGACCTGGCGGCCGTGCTGCGGCGCCGCCCCGAGGTCGCCCTCATCGATGAACTCGCCCACACGAACGCCCCTGGCTCCACCAACATCAAACGGTGGCAGGACGTGGAGGACCTGCGCGACGCGGGCATCGACGTGATCACCACCGTCAACGTCCAGCACATCGAATCACTGGGCGACGTGGTGCAGCGGATCACCGGTGTCTCCCAAGCGGAGACGGTTCCGGATGCGGTGGTACGCGGGGCGGATCAGATCGAGGTGATCGACGTGGCGCCGCAGGCGCTGCGCGACCGACTCTCCGCCGGCTTCGTCTATCCCGCCGAGCGCATCGACGCGGCCCTGTCGAACTATTTCCGGCTCGGGAACCTCACCGCCCTGCGTGAACTGGCGTTGCTATGGCTGGCCGACGAGGTGGAGAGCTCGCTCGCCCAGTACCGCGAGCAACAGGGCATCGATGCGCCATGGCAGACCCGCGAGCGCGTGGTGGTCGCCCTCACCGGCGGCCCCGAAGGCGAGACGCTGCTGCGCCGTGGCGCCCGCATCGCCGCGCGCGGCGCCGGCGGCGAGCTCATCGCCGTGCACGTGTCAGGTCAGGACGGTCTCTCCTCCTCGGATCCCACGCTCCTGTCCGCGCAGCGCACCCTCGTCGAGAGCCTGGGCGGATCATTTCATGCGGTGGTGGGCGACGATATCCCGCGCGCCCTGGTGTCATTCGCCCGCTCGGTCGAAGCGACCCAACTCGTGCTGGGGGCGAGTCGCCGGGGTCGGCTGGCCACGGCCTTCACCGGCCCCGGCATCGGAGCCGCCGTGATCCGTGAGTCGGGTGAGATCGACGTGCACATGGTCACCCATGGCGAAGCCAACGGCGCCACCCGGCTCCCCCGGATGGCCCGCGGCGCGCTGAGCCGCCGCCGCGTGACGCTGGGGTTCGTCGTCGCCCTCATCGGCGGTCCCGTGCTGAGCTGGCTGCTCACCGCCTTCCACACCGAAGCCGCGATCACCTCGGAAGTTCTCGGCTACCAGCTGCTGGTGGTGGTGGTCGCACTCATCGGCGGCATCTGGCCGGCGCTGTTCGCCGCTGTCCTCTCCGGCGTCACCCTGGATTTCCTCTTCGTCGCTCCGCTGTACAAGGTCACCGTCGCCGACCCCCTGCACGCTCTCGCCCTCGGTCTCTACGTCGTCATCGCGATCCTGGTGAGCGCGATCGTCGACCAAGCCGCCCGTCGGCTGCGATCAGCGAAGCGTTCGGCCGCCGAATCGGAGCTGCTGGCAACCGTCGCCGGATCCGTGCTCCGCGGCGAGAGCGCCGTCCCCGCCCTGGTATCGCGCACCCGCGAGGCCCTCGGCGCGGCCGGCGTTCGGCTGCTGTCCCCCGAGGGTGCCGTCCTCGCCACGGATGGCGAACCCGTTCGCGGGACGGAGGATCCGGACGTTCGCGTGCAGATTGGATCCGGGCCCCAGGCCGTGCTGGAGGTGCACGGCGCGCGGTTGGATGCGTCCGAGCAGCGACTGCTCGGGGCCATCGCCGCGCAGTTGTCGGGCGCGCTGGAGAACGCGGAGCTCACCGAGCAGGCACGCCGGTCAGGCGCGATCGAAGCGGCGGATCAGGTGCGCTCCGCGCTGCTCTCCGCCGTCAGCCACGATGTTCGTCGGCCGCTGGCGGCAGCGGTCGCGGCCGTCGGTGGACTGCGCACGGCCGGCGAACGGCTGGAGCCCGCCGACCGCGCCGAGCTGCTGGAGACTGCGGAGGAGAGCCTGGGCACGCTGTCGTCCCTGGTCACCGACCTCCTCGACGTCTCACGGGTGCAGGCCGGCGCACTCGCGGTGCGTTTGGAGCCCACCGATGTGGGCTCGGTCATCCTGGCCTCGCTCGACGAGCTGCGGATCACCCCGGCCGACCTGGAGCTGCTGCTCGATCCGGCGCTGCCTCCGGTCGCCGCCGACGCCGTGCTGCTGAAGCGGGTGCTGGTCAACGTCCTCGCCAACGCTCAGCGTCACACGCCCGTCGGCACCCGGATCGCGCTCAGTACCAGCGAGCTGCGCGGGACGGTGGAAGTGCGCGTCATCGATCACGGTCCCGGTGTGCCCGCCGACCGGCTCGGCGACATCTTCCTGCCGTTCCAGCGCCACGGTGACACCGACAACACCAGTGGACTCGGACTCGGTCTCGCGCTCTCCCGGGGATTCACCGAGGGCATGGGTGGCACGCTCACCGCCGAGGCCACTCCGGGCGGGGGGCTCACAATGGTGGTCTCGCTCCCGGCGCACACGACACCCGATGCGTCCGCCCCTTCTCCCTCATCCCTCACCGCACCCGATCCATCGGAGCACGCATGAAGCTTCTCATCGCCGACGACGACCCCCAGCTTGTACGTGCGCTGCGCATCACCCTCGGAGCGCAGGGCTACGACGTGGTGACGGCCGCGGACGGCGAGGAGGCTGTGGCCCAGGCGGTCGCCCAGCATCCCGACATCGTGATGCTGGACCTCGGCATGCCGCACCTGGACGGCGTAGAGGTCATCCATGCCCTCCGTGGCTGGATGACGGCGCCGATCATCGTGGTGTCTGGCCGGACCGGATCCGCCGACAAGGTCGATGCCCTCGACGCGGGTGCCGACGATTACGTCACCAAACCGTTCCAGATGGATGAGCTGCTCGCGCGGCTGCGTGCCGTGTCGCGTCGCGCCCAGCCGGCTGTCACACCGACCGACCCCGTGGTGCGATTCGGTGCGGTGGAGGTCGATCTCGCCGCCCACGTGGTCACCCGCGACGGCAGCGCGGTGCACCTCACCCCCACCGAGTGGCGGATGCTCGAATTCCTCGCCCGCCATCCCGGAGCCCTGGTCACCCGGCAAGCGCTGCTGAAGGAGCTCTGGGGCACCGATCAGGTGAGCGACACCGGCTACCTCCGCCTGTACATCTCGCAACTGCGCAAGAAGCTCGAACGCGATCCGTCCAGCCCCGCCCACCTGCTCACCGAATCAGGGATGGGATATCGGCTGATCCTCGACGCGGCGTGATCCTGCACGAGTATCCGCACCGGGTCCGCCTCGTCGCCTTGAGGTCCTCGACGCGGCACTGTCTTGCGCCTGCGCGAGAGCATCGATCAGACTCGTGTGAAACCTCGACGCGGAGTGCCGGTCCACGACCAGGCGTGCTGCATCCGCGGTGGACGCGGCGATACTCGGCCAGTCGGTGACCACTCGTCGCAGGGCGGCGACGAGTGCGGGCGCGTCGTCAGGTTCGATCGCCGTGGCGGTGGACACTCCCTCGATCGCCTCTCGCAGCCCGGCTCGGGCCGCGACGATCACGGGGCGGCCAGCCAGCACCGCCTCCACCGCCACGTTGCCGAACCCCTCGTCGAGTCGGGACGGAACCACGAGCACGTCGATGTCTGCGAGGCAGGGGCCCACGTCCGAGCGGAAGCCCAGAAATATGACACGATCTGCGATTCCTTCCCGCGCTGCCGCGTCACGCAGCTCCCGTTCGTACCACTCGTAGCCGGGGAAGATCGCCCCCACGAGGTCCAGCCGCGCATCGGTGCCGCCCTCGACCACGGGGCGCAATGCGCTCACCAGCAGGTCGACTCCCTTGCGGGGAGACAGCCTACCCACGTATCCGATACGCAGCACGCCGCCGAGCTCCGAGCGCGCCGGCGTGACGCCCGAGGGCACGGGCACGGGATTGAGCACCACCCGGGTTCGGCCGGCGAGCGTGGGTTCGCTGGAGAGCAGAGCGTCACGCGTGAACCGGCTGTTGCAGATGATGACGTCGGCGAACCGCGCGGGAAACGCGAGCACGCGGCGCACGAGAGATCCGGCAGCGGTCTCCGCCTCGTGCAGGTGGAGGGCAACGGCCGCACCGCGACGGGAGAGCAGGCACCACAGCGGCAGGGTCACGGTGGATACGTAGACCAGCTCCGCACGGTGCTCTGCGATCTGCCGGCGCACTCCCCGCAGATCGCGGAGGGCGAGACGTACCAGGGCGCGCCATCCCGAGGGCTTCAGCAGGGACTTGCGAAGAACGAGCATGTCGGACACGCGAACATCGGCGCCGGCCAGGTGCAGCTCCTCGACCAGCGGACCGCCCTGAGGCAGAATGACGCGAACGTCGGCGCCGCTCGCGAGCATTCCCCGCACCGCTTCCGCGAAGACACGATCCGAACCGTACTGTTCCGCGCCCGGATGCACGGCAAGGATTCGAGTGGGCCGACGAGGAGAGGACATCGGGACAGGATCGCAGGATCGAGTCGACCACGACGCGAGGCATCCACAGCCGACGCCCCATCCCGCGACCTCGCACGTCACCGGATCACGGGCATGCGTTGCTCTTCTTCCCGCCGAGAGCCCGCGCTACTTCGCTGAAGACGGCACTCCGATCGAGCCTCAACCGGTTGTCACAACGGTCCCGGTGTCACCGTTCTCGGCCCGTACGGCACACCCCTGAGCAACATGTCTGCAATCGCAATAGTTGACTTTTCGAACTGTCCGCGCAATGATGTTTGAGACGGAAGGAGCAGGACGATGCTCAACACGACGAACACGGAGGACTCGCGATTCCCCGCGGCACAGTCCTCCGGCGAGATCGCTGTGATGAGCGGAATGCTGGCACTGCTGGAGGCAGAACGGCGCGTGCGCGTACAGATGCACACCGCTCTGAAGCTGTCTTCGGGTGAGCTGGCGGCGATGCAGACGGTGCTCCTCGCAGAGCCTCGCGGCGTGGTCCTCCGTCAGCGCGAGCTCGCCGAGCTTCTCGGCATGAAGCACAGTGCGATGAGCACGATGATCGATCGGCTCGTGGGTCGCGGCGACATGGTTCGCGACGCCCACCCGGACGATCGTCGGTCGATCGCGCTGCGCATCACCGACCAGGGCGCAGAACGCGTCGCCCAGACGATGGGAGAGGTGCAGAACGCCATCCTGTCGCGTGCGGGCGAGCTCACGGAGGACGAGCAGCAGATCGTGGCTCGCTTCCTCCACTCCGTCGCGGAAGATCTCACCGATCTTCGCGCGTGATCACAACATCGGGAAAGGGACATCATGGGATTCATCGCTTGGATCATTCTGGGTTTCATCGGCGGCGCCATCGGCAAGGCGATCGTCGGGAAGTCGATGGGCTGGATCGCCACCCTCATCTGCGGTCTCCTCGGTGGCGTCGTGGGTGGCTGGATCGTCGGCATGATCACCGACAGCGACAACGTGATGACGAGCTTCTTCTCGCCGTGGTCGTGGCTGGCGTCGATCCTCGGATCGGTCATCGTGGTGTGGATCGTGTCGCTGATGACGGGCAAGAGCCGCAAGGACGCCTGACACTTTCTCCGGAGCATTCCGGTACTCGGTGCCGGGGGTGAGCGAGTCTCACCCCCGGCACCGCCGTGTGTGTAGGTGTCGCGGCGGCGACGGTGTGGGGACCCGCGGTCGGTGGGGGACGCGCGGAGGGTGCGGCGAACGGAGGAGATTGTCGCCAACGGAGGATGAAATCCGCCTCTGGGGCTCATTCTCGCGACATCGTCCGCCTTTCGCGGCACCTGCTCAGACCGGGTGCCGTGTGAGCTTCGGGCGCAGCGGTGCCGACTGGCGAGCCCTTGCCTCGTCGAGCCGTTGCCATCCGCTCGCGGACCGCACTCGTGAAGCACTACCCCGAGCGCCGCGTTGCCGCCGGAAGTCTCCGACTTCGACTTCGACTTCGACTTCGACTTCGACTTCGAGACACGAGCCGCTCCCGCCGACGTCCAGCACGTGACGGAATCGGTGTCGCGAACGGAGGAGATTGTCGCCAACCGAGGACGGAATCCCGCCGAATGGCTCGCTTTCACGACATCGTCCTCCTTTCGCGACATGCCGCCTGAGACGAACGTCGAGCAATGGTGGCGGCTCGGTGATCCGCAGCCCCTGCGCCCCCATCCGCACTGCCGGAACCACGCTTTCGAGCACCACGGCGCGGTGACGTGGTGCTCGCGATGCCGATCCCCCTGCGGCCGAACGTCCTCGCCGGACACGACAATCCGGTCGCAGAGCCGGCTGTCCCGGACGGAGGAGATTGTCGCGAAACGAGGACGAAATCCGCGTCTGGGGCTCAGTCTCGCGACATCGTCCTCCTTTCGCGGCACCTGCGACCCGGAAGCCATGCGAGCGTCGGCCGTAGCAGTGCGTGCCGGCGCGCCCTCGTCGAGCCGTTGCCATCCGCTCGCGAACCGCACTCGTGAAGCACTCCACCAAGCGCCGCGTTGCTGCCGGAAGCCTCAGACTTGCGGCTTCCGGAGGGAGCCACTCACACCGACGTCCAGCAACGCGACGAAATCAATGTCGCGAGCGGAGGACATTGTCGCCAAACGAGGACGAAATTGCGCCGGACGGCTAGCTTTCGCGACATCGTCCTCCTTTCGCGACATGAGCACTTCATGCCAACGTTGAGCGACGGTGGCGGACTCAGTGATCCGCAGCCCCGCGCCCCCATTGCCGCCGGAACCACGCCCGTGAGCACACCGTCGTGCGGTTATGTGGCGAGCACGATGCCAATCTCCTGCGGCCGAACGTCCTCGCCGAACACGACAGGCACCGCGGCGGAATTGGTGTCACCAACGGAGGAGATTGTCGCCAAACGAGGACGAAACCCGGCCGGAGGGCTCGTTTTCACGACATCGTCCTCTTCTCGTGACACCGTGTGTGTTCGCGCCAGATGTGGCGTGCCGGGAGTCGCACGCAGTAATCAGCTGCCCGTTGCGCTGCCGCCATCACCCGGACCGGCGATCGACATCAGCCCTATTGATCGACGACAGTGCCATTGGCCTCGCGCCGTCGTCAACGGGACCGTCGCGAGCGTGCGCCCGAATGAACCGACGAAGGCCGGCGAGTCGCTCGTCGGAGCGAGCCGCCGACCTCTCGTCTGTCAGGCCCGCGAACGACGCCGAGCGACCAACACAACGCCGGCGAGAGCGGCACCGACGCCGACCCATACCGGCAGCAGATCGAGCGCGGATCCGGTTCGCGGCAGGCTGGCACTCACGGACACGGTCGGAGTGCGGGACGTCAGCGGGGACGTCGGCTTCACGATCGGAGCAGCCGCCACGGTAAGCGGCACGGTTCCCGCCGCCTCGCCGTCGACCAGCACAACGATGCGATGACTGCCGGCCGGGACCCCAGCGGGAATCACAGTGTCCAGCGTGAATGATCCGTGAGCATCCGTCGTCACGGTGCCGAGAACTACCGGATCGGAATGCAGCTCGACGGCGGCAAGAGCATGTGCCGGGAACCCAGCGCCCGACACCGTGATCGCGCCGCCCGGGATCAGGTCGCCGGAGACCGTCACCGACGCTGCGCCCGGGGTCGGCTCCGGGGACACGGTGGGGCTCGGCGAAACGGTGGGCTCCGGGGACACCGTCGGGATAGCGGAAGAAGTGGGCTCCGGGGAGACCGTCGGGGTTGGAGTTGAGGTCGGCGTCGGCTCAGGTGAGGTCGTCGGGCTGGGCGAAGTCGGCGAGGCCGATGGTGTCGGGCAAACGGTGGGCCCGGGAGAGGACGTCGGCTCCGGTGTATCCGTCGAGGTCGGAGACGCGGTTGGCTCCGGCGTCACCGTCGGCGAGGCGGTTGGCTCGGGAGACACCGTCGGTTCCGGGGAACTCGTCGGCGTCGGCATCACAGTCGGCGAACCCGTCGGCGTCGGCGAACTCGTCGGCTCCGGTGTACCCGTGGGCGTGGGCGTGCCCGTCGGCGTCGGTGTACTCGTCGGCGAACCCGTCGGCTCCGGTGTACCCGTCGGCTCCGGTGTACCCGTGGGCTCCGGTGCCACCGGGTGCGCGAGGCGGTACTCCGTCATGTACGCGAGCTTGCCCGGCTTCGCCTCGCCGTACGGCTGCGAGAGCTTCGCCCACTCCCCTTTCGTCTCCTTCTTGCCGTCGTTCCACTGCGCCAGCACGCTAAGGTCGCCCGCCGTGTATCCGGATTGCGGGTCCACGACAGCGTCCGCCCCGAGCGCCACCTGCTCCTCACTGATCTGACGGACGAGAGCGAGAGACGCCGCCCAGTCATCCTGGTTCCACCCGGCCACATTGATGTCGCTACGCGTGCGCAGCCAGGTGCCCCAGTAGAACTCCTGGAACGGAACCGCGCCGTCGGCGGTGTAGCCGATGTCGCGCGCGAAGTAGAGGATCGACCGATAGCGGTCGTCCTGGAAGTTGGCGAGCCCCACGTTCGCGGGGAGCTGGGCGGGGGTGATCGCGTTGCCGTTCACATCGCGCAGCCACGTCCACTTGTTGTCCTGCATCGCCTGCCAGAACTCCGCCTCCGACAGTCCCGACAGGTTGCCGAGCACGCGCAGCCGGACGTGCACGTCGGGACCGGCGTTCTCCTGGAACGAGGTGAGCGTGTGGTGTCCGTCGGTCAGGTACAGGATGCCACCGGGACCGATCACGACCGTCTTCATCGGCGCGATAGTCGCGGCCGTCTCGGATCCGACCGGCACCGTGCAGGTGAAGGTGGTCGGATCCAGAAGAGTCGCGTCGGGATCCGCGGACGCAGCGTCCTCCTGACCGTTGGCCTCGCACCAGTCGGCGAAGCGCTTGTTGACAGCGTCCTTGCCGATCGCGGAGTCATATCGACCGAGCTTGTAGAACACCTCGTCGTACCCGAGGGACGGCTGCGTCGGGTGGACGTCGCCGACGCGGACGTCGAGCAGCGTGTCCAGCTCAGCGCAGAGCGCGCGCGGGTCACCGACGGAGCACGACGAATCCTTGACGTCGGTGGGGGCGTCGACGGCATGGGCGGCGGACACAGGGAAGCCGAGGAGCACGGCAGCCGCGACAACGGCACCTGCTCCGAGCACGGCGAGGGGACGGGCGATCTTCACTCCTCGATGCTGGCCATCCGACGTGAGCGACCCGTGTCCGCCCGGTGAACAGACGGTGCCGGGACGCCACGCTAAGCATCTCTGTGCTGCCTATGCTCAATGGACTGGCGTCTGTCGCTGATGGCATCCTCCGATCCCACGAAATCCTCCCACGACGACAACAGTGCGCTGAGCTACGAGGCGTCCGCGCTCGGCGCCACGAAGACGGTCACCAGGGAGCGTGTCGGCTGAGAGCCACCCGGGGGTTTCTCGCGCGCGAGCGGGTGCGGGAGAATCGAAGCATCATGACTGCTGCGCCGCTGGATCCTTCCGCCCTCCGCATCGACGGCGCCTCCCCCGAACCCGACGCGATCTACGAGGCATTCGTGACCTGGGCGGAATCCACGGGTCTCTCCCTCTACCCGGCCCAGGACGAGGCGATCATCGAGATCGTCTCCGGCAACAACCTCATCCTGTCGACGCCCACGGGCACCGGGAAGTCCCTCGTCGCGATCGGCGCTCATTTCGCCGCGCTCGCCGAGGGGCGGCGCACCTACTACACCGCCCCGATCAAGGCGCTGGTGAGCGAGAAGTTCTTCGCGCTGGTCGATGTCTTCGGCGCGGAGAACGTCGGCATGGTGACGGGGGATTCGTCGGTGAACTCCGACGCGCCGATCATCTGCTGTACCGCAGAAATCCTTGCCAACCTCGCGCTGCGCGGCGGCACGGACGCTGAGGTGGGCCAGGTCGTGATGGACGAGTTCCACTTCTACGCCGACCCCGATCGCGGCTGGGCGTGGCAGGTTCCGATCCTCGAACTGCCGCAGGCGCAGTTCGTCCTGCTGTCCGCCACGCTCGGCGACGTGACCGACCTCGCCGCCGACCTCACCCGTCGCACCGAAAGGGAGACGGCCGTGGTCACCGGTGTGGAGCGTCCGGTCCCGCTGCACTTCTTCTACGAGACCGCACCGATCCACGAGACCATCGAGGAGTTGCTGCACACCGACCGCGCGCCGGTTTACATCGTGCACTTCTCGCAGGCAGCCGCCATGGAACGAGCGCAGGCGCTGCTGTCAGCCAAGATCGCCAGCCGTGAGGAACGCGATGCGATCGGCGAGCTGATCGCCGGCTTCCGCTTCACGACGAGCTTCGGCAAGACGCTCAACAAGTTCCTCCGCGCGGGCATCGGCGTGCACCACGCGGGCATGCTGCCCAAGTACCGACGCCTCGTGGAACAGCTCGCCCAGCGCGGACTCCTGAAGGTGATCTGCGGCACCGACACCCTGGGCGTCGGCATCAACGTTCCGATCCGCACCGTCCTGCTCACGGCGCTCACCAAGTACGACGGCACACGGATGCGCCAGCTGAACGCGCGTGAGTTCCACCAGATCGCCGGACGCGCCGGACGCGCCGGATACGACACGGCGGGAACCGTGATGGTGCAGGCCCCCGAACACGAGACCGAGAACCTCGCTGCCGTCAAGAAGGCGGGTGATGATCCGAAGAAGAAGCGCAAGATCATCCGAAAGAAGGCACCCGAGGGGTTCGTGTCCTGGGGTGAGCCGTCGTTCCAGAAGCTCATCGGCTCGGAGCCGGAGACACTCGGCAGCAGCATGCAGATCACCAGCGCGATGCTGCTGAACGTGATCGGCCGCGGCGGCGATGTGGTGGGCGGGGTGCGCTCACTCGTCTTCGACAACCACGAGCCGCGACCCCGCCAGTACGAGCTCGCGCGTCGTGCGCTCGGCATCTACCGCACGCTCCGCGAATCGGAGGTGGTGGAGGCGGGCCCGGACGGCCAGCCCCGGCTCACCGTCGATCTGCAGCCCAACTTCGCCCTGAACCAGCCGCTCTCGCCCTACGCGCTCGCCGCGTTCTCGCTGCTGGATCCGGCATCGGCAACCTACGCGCTCGACATGATCTCCATCGTCGAGTCCACGCTGGACGATCCGCGCGCGATCCTGAACCAGCAGGAGTTCCGTGCCCGCGGGGAAGCGGTCGCGGCGATGAAGGCCGAGGGTATCGAGTACGAGGAGCGGATGGAGCTGCTCCAGCAGATCACCTACCCGAAGCCCCTCGAGGAGCTGCTGGAGGCGACCTTCGAGACGTTCGCGTCGGCACAGCCCTGGGTGCGCGATTTCGAGCTGCACCCCAAGTCGGTCGTGCGCGACATGTATGAGCGCGCGATGTCCTTCGGCGACTACGTCGCGTTCTATCAGATCGCCCGTAGCGAGGGCGTCGTGCTGCGTTACCTCTCCGACGCCTACCGCGCCGCCCGGCAGACCATCCCCGACGAGCTCAAGAACGAAGAGCTGTGGGACATCATCGAGTGGCTGGGTGAGCTGGTGCGTCAGGTCGACTCGTCACTGCTGGACGAGTGGGAGCAGCTTGTCTCCCCCAGCGCATCCGAGGGCGACGATGCTGCCCCGATCGTCCCGCCCGCACCGAAGCGTCTCACCGCGAACACCCGCGTCTTCCGCATCCTGGTGCGCAACGAGCTGTTCCGTCGGGTGCAGCTCGCCGCGCGCGAGGACATGGCAGCGCTGGCGGAGCTGGACCCCGGCTTCGACTGGGACGGCGCGCTCGATGCGTACTACGCCGAGCACGACACGATCGGCACGGGCCCCGATGCGCGGAGCGCGGCGATGCTGCTGTTCGAGGAGGGGCCCGGCGAGTGGCGCGTGCGGCAGATCCTCGAGGACCCCGCGGGCGACCACGACTGGGGCATCTCCGCCGTGGTGGATCTCGCCGAATCCGACGAAGCCGGTGCCGCGATCCTGCACCTCGTCTCCGTCAACCGCCTGTAGCGGCACGTCGTCTCGCGTCGCGGTTCCGAGCGCACGTCGTCTCGCGTCGCTCGCTCAGCAACCGCACCAGCGAGACAAATGACCCTCCCGATCAGCATTCACGCAAGAACATCCATTCTATGCGCCGATCGCGAAGTGAGATTCGCCTTGCCGTGGACATCTCCCCGCAGACTCACGATTCTTGCTTCTCACGATAAACAGCGCCGTGTTTTGCCACCCCACGTCACTCCAGAACCGCGCACGCGGGGTGATCCTGGAAGGGATTCAACCGCGGGGCGTGCCGACGAAGGCACGCACGCGGGCCACACCACACCGCAGGAGCCGCACATGGACCGCAGCACCACCACCTTTGACGCCGACGCCCTCGACTTCGCTGTCACGCCGGCCTGGTACGACCGTCACCCCTCGCAGGCCGAGGGCGCCGACTTCTGAGTCGCCCCCCACGACGCAGCGCCCGTCACCTCTCCGGAGGTGACGGGCGCTTTCTGTTGCCCCTGAGCCGCGAAACGCTGAGCCGGGAAACGCCGAGGGCGGCAACCGGATGGTTGCCGCCCTCGGTGTGTGATCTCAGTCGATCAGGCCTTCGAGCCCTGGCGACGGATGATCGTGAGCGCACCAGCGCCGAGCAGGAGCAGCAGGGCTGCTCCGCCCACCAGGCCGCTGACGTCGGGCGTACCCGTGGTCGGCAGCGTGGCAGTGCAGGCCACGGTGTGGAACTTCGTCGCCGGACCCTCGATGCCGTCGCGGGTCTGCGTCGCCGAGTAGTCAGTGCCGCAGGCGAGCTTCGAGATGTTGATGCTCCAGGCACCCTTCTCGTCGACGGTGCCGCTGGCCACCTTCTTGCCGTCCTTGTCGCGGATGGTGACGGTCGCGGTGGCCTCACCCTTTCCGGACACCGTCTCCTTGGTCACCACGGTGACGGTCGGGGCGGTGGGAACGCTCGGAACCACAGCGCAGTCAGCGGTGGTGATGGTGGTCGGGGCGCTCTCGACGCCGTCGACGATCTGGACGACCCCGTAGGTGGTGCCGCACTCCAGGCCGTCAACCGACCAGGTGCCGTCAGCGCCGGCGGTGGTCGTAGCCACGACCTTGCCGTCGCCGTCGCGAACCTCGATGACAGCCTCCGGGAGGCCGACACCCTCAGCGCCGTCGTCGGTGATGGTGGTCACCAGCGGGGCACCCGGCACGCCGGGCTCGACGCAATCAGCGGTGGTGAAGGGCGTCTCAGCGCTGTCCACACCATCGATGATCTGCACGGCGGTGTAGTCGGTGCCGCACTCCAGGCCGGAAACCGTCCACGTGCCATCGGCAGCAACGGTGACGGTGCCGACGACCTTGCCGTCAGCATCGCGAACCTCAACCGTCGCGGCCGGCGTACCGGTACCCGCAACAGCGGTCTCGGTGGTCGACGTCACAACCGGAGCCGTCGGAGCAACAACACAGTCAGCGGTCGAGAACGGCGTCTCAGCGCTATCCACACCATCAACGATCTGCACCACGGTGTAGTCCGTGCCACAAACCAGACCGTCAACGGTCCACGTGCCATCCGGACCAACCGTCGCCGTACCGACAACGGTGCCGTCAGCATCGCGAACCTCAACCGTGGCAGCCGGCGTACCGGTACCCACTGCGGTGGTCTCGGTGGTCGACGTCACAACCGGAGCCGTCGGAGCAACAACACAGTCAGCCGTGGTGAACGGGGTCTCGGTGCTGTCCACGCCATCGACGACCTGCACAGCGGTGTAGTCGGTGCCGCACTCCAGACCGTCAACGGTCCACGTGCCATCCGGACCAACCGTCGCCGTACCGACAACGGTGCCGTCAGCATCGCGAACCTCAACCGTGGCAGCCGGCGTACCGGTACCCACTGCGGTGGTCTCGGTGGT
>NZ_JBJDRI010000022.1:0-72319 GCF_044987425.1 Microbacterium sp. ZW T5_56
CCCCTCCCCCGGTTCGCGAGGCGAAGGGCCCTGCAGATGTCCTCTCAGCGCACGCGGAGCGCGGCGGCCTGGATGCTGAACTCGACGCGCGTCGCCTCGCCCACCGTGTCACCGTCCACCTCGAACATGCGAGGCTCGGCCAGGTCCACCGTGAGGGCCGTCATCCGACGGCGGATGGTGCTCGCGCTGCCCGAATCGTCCTCCGACGCGGTGTCGCGAGCGAACAGTCGTTTGATCCCGTGGTCCCACATCATGTTGCGAGCGGTGTCCAGCCACCCCGCGACACCGTCGGCCTGCAGCACGAGCAGGTCGAGCGCACCGTCCGAGGGATCGGCATCGGGCAACAGGGCGATCCCACCCTGCAGCATGCCGCAGTTGCCGACGAGCAGCGTGTGGGCCTTGTCCTCCACCGCATCTTCGCCATCCACGCTGAGTCGGATGTCGATCACGGCGCTCGCCGAGAGCGCGCGTCCCAAAGACTCGACGTACGCGAGCCACCCGGCTCGGTCCTTGAGGTCGTCGTTGGTCTCCGTGATCATGTGCGCGTCGATGCCGAATCCGGCCATCACCGCGAAGGCACGGCGCCGCACCTCATCGGACAGGTGAACGTCCGCCCAGCCGATGTCGATCGTGGTCGCCTCGTTCTCGAACGCGCGCGTGACTGCCGCCGAGATGTTGTTCAGCGGGACCCCCAGGTTCCGCGCCAGCAGATTGCCGGTCCCCAGCGGCACGATCCCGAGATCGGCAGTCGCCGCTGTCTCGGCGAGGTACTCTGCCACGGCGCGGATGGTTCCGTCGCCGCCGGCCGCGAGGATGAGCTCAGCCCCGGCGGCCAGTGCGCTCTCCGCGGCGCCGCGACCCGGGTCATCCTCCGTGGTCTCGAACCACGAGACCTCGGCCCCCTCCGGCAGCGCCGCCTCCAGCGCGTCGCGCGTGGTCTTCGATGGATTCCACACGATTGCCGTGTTCTGCGTCATGAGTCTCCCCCTCCTCAGCGGGTGCAGCGACCGTCACCCGAACCGTCACGTCGTCCTGTCCATCGTGCCGGAATTCCGTCGCAAATGGCATCATGCACACGATGCACGCCGTCACGAGCGCCGAACTCGGAGAACACTCCGAAGCAGAAACCTCGGCGCCCCGTTGCTCGGGAGCACGTCCTCGTGCACCAGTGGGTTGACATCTGCACCGTACACATGAATGCATACGAATATGACCGAGCGCGTGGGGTGGCGACGCATTCGCCGGGGCCGCGGCTTCGAGTATCGGGACGAGAACGGACGACGGATCAGCGACGACGTCGACCTCAGTCGCCTCCGCACGCTGGCGATCCCGCCGATGTGGCGCGATGTCTGGATCAGCCCCGATCCCGACGCCGACCTCCAGGCGACCGGCGTGGATGCGGCGGGCCGGACGCAGTACCGCTATCACGAGTCCTGGACTCAGCACGCCGCTCAGGAGAAGTTCGACCGAGCGCTGGAACTCGCCGACACCCTCCCCGCGCTGCGACGCTCGGTCACGCGGGATCTGCGCGCCCCCGGGCTGGAGCGAACGACGGTGCTGGCGGCCGCCATCCGGATGCTCGACACCGGCTATCTGCGGATCGGCTCCGAGGCATACGCGCGCGAGCACGGCAGCATCGGCCTGGCGACCCTCCGCTGCCGACACGTGCAGGTGGACCAGGACGTGGTCACGCTCGCGTTCCGCGGGAAGAGCGGTGTCCCCTGGGAATCGCGCATCGACGATCCCGACCTGGCACCGGTCCTGGAGCGACTCCTGGCCCGAGGACCGCGAGCGCGACTGCTCGCGTGGCGTGCCGGTCGCGGGTATCGCCCCGTGCGGGCTCCGGACATCAATGAAGACCTGCGCAGGCGCACGGGTGGGGATTTCACCGCGAAGGACTTCCGCACCATCCACGGCACGGTGATCGCCGCGGCCGCGCTGGCACGGATCGGAGTGCCGGCGGACGATCAGGCCCGAAAGCACGCCGTGGTGGAGGCGGTGCGTGAGACGGCAGCCGCTCTCGGCAACACCCCCGCGGTCGCGAGATCCAGCTACATCGACCCCCGGCTGCTGGACCTCTTCGACCAGGGACGCGTCGTCGAGCTTCGCAGCCGCAGCGTGGAGGCGCAGCTGCCCGGCCTGTTGCGCGAGGTCGAGTGGAGTGAGACTGCCTGAGCTCGCGTAGCGCGCCGAGGTCGCTCCGTCAATCCCGTCCGCGGTTTCCGGGCGCCCGCCTACGGTCGCCTGAACGCTGCACCGCAGCCGACGACAGGAGGACGAAATGGAAGATCAGACGAACCCCGTGTTCCCGGTTGGTGGAGAACCCGGCAAGACCGATCCCCTCATGGCAGACGCGCTGGACGGCGCGATGACGGATGGGAGCGAGGCAGAAGACGAAGAATCGGCGGACGGCGCGGTCACCGCACCCGTCGACAACGTCTCGGACGATATTTCTCCGAGCGGGGAGGAAGACGACGACACGATCGGCACCGGTCTGGATGGCGGCTCCGGGGACCCCAACGATGACCGGGCCTTTCTGATGGATCAGGCTCCGGCCGACCTGTCGGGCGCGACGTCAGACGGCGCCGACGCCGCCGACTCTGCGGTGATCGCAGGCGCCACCACCGGGCGTGATGCCGAGGTCGCAGATGGCAGCGGACCGGATGAGGATGATGCGGAAGCCTGGGGCGTAGATGCCGCAGGATCCGAGCGCGCAGAAACAGATCGCGACGCCGGAGCCTGGAGTGCGGACGCCGCGGGATCCGAGCGCGAGGAGGCGGACCGTGCGGACGCCGCGGAGGCGCTCGGGCTCGGCGTCGAAGATGGGGACGACCCGCTCGATGACGGCGCCTTGCGGTGAGTGAACGGGGTGTGCGAGATGTCGCCTCGCACACCCCGGCCGGCTCAGAAGTGCGTGCCGCCATCGATACGCACCTCGGTGCCCGTGATGAACCCGCCGTCGTCGCTCGCGAGCATCGCGACGACGCCCGCCACGGTCTCCGGGCCGGCGAATCCCGCGCCGAGTGCGGGCTGCAGCTTCATGAAGAGCATCATGTCGGCGTCTTCCGGCAGGCCCGGGCCCTGGCTCTGCTTGCTCGCGCCCGAGCCGTCCGTCATGCCCGACGAGATCGATCCCGGCTGCACGGCGGTGAAGCGGATGCCCTGCTTCGCGTATTCGGCGGCGAGGGCGTGGGTCATCGACTGCACGCCACCCTTGCTCGCGGCGTAGGCCGCCATGTAGGGGTGAGCGAACATCGCCGACGTGGAGCTGAAGTTCACCACGGCGGCACCGTTTCCTTCGAGCAGCGCGGGGATCGACTCGCGGATCATCAGGAAGGTACCGACCAGGTTGATGCGCAGCACCTGCTCGAAAGAGTCCAGCGTGGTCTCGTGCGTGTGCGAGGAGCGCAGGATGCCGGCCGCGTTGACCAGCACGTCCAGGCCGCCCAGCCACGCGACGGCGTCTGCCACTCCGACTTTCACCGAGCCCTCATCAGCGATGTTGACCACCACGGTGTGCAGGCGCTCGGCGGCGTCGCCGGCCTTCGCCACCGTGTCGGTGAGCCCAGCCTCGGAGACATCGGCTGCCACAACGCGGCCTCCCTCTGACAGCATGCGCAGCACGGTGGCCTGGCCGATGCCGGAACCTCCGCCGGTGACCAGCGCGCGACGACCTTCATAGCGGTTCATGTTCAACCCTTCGTTTAGATGAGAGACTGCACGACACGCCAACTTGGCATATCGTGCCATATGGTCCAACCGTGACACTACTCCCCTCTCTTCCCTCGTAGGCTGAAGAACATGGATTCCGCGCCCACGCTGACCGAGAGGCGTCGTCTCGCCACCCAGCTGGAGATCGCCGAGGCTGCCGCGCGCCTCTTCGGCGAGCGAGATGCGAAGACGGTCACCGTGGAGGAGATCGCCGCCGCCGCCGGCGTCTCTCCGCGCACCTACTACCGCTACTTCCCCACGAAAGAGGACGCGGTCGCGCCGCTGCTGAGCGTCGGCGCTGCGACCTGGCGGGCCGCGATCGAGGAAGCCGACGACTCAGACGTCCGCGACTCGATCGCGCGCGCCATCGAGCGCGTCCTGACGCCGTTGGAGGATCCGAACGAACCCGCGGTCGCACTCACCCGCGGACTGCTGCGCTCCACGCTGCAGGATTCGGCCTTGTGGGCGGTGTGGCAGCGCGTGAACGCAGACTCCGAGCGGCTCCTCGCCTCCGTGATCGCCACGCGACTCGGCACGTCAGCTCGCGGCGCGAAACATGACGTCACGGCGGCCCGCCTGCTCGCGGCCGCCGCCACCGCGGCGATCCGTCTCAGTCTCGAATCCTGGTCGTCTGACGATGCCGCGGCCACGCGACCGGCGCAGTTGGCCGCGTCCTCATTCACCCAGCTGAGTTCCGGCGTAACCGGACTGCACGCCAACCGCTGACGCGAGCTGCTCCAGCCGCGTCAGAGACTCATCCAGCAGTACATGTTCTCGCCGCGCTCTCGTGCGGTACGGGCCAACGTGCGCCACTCGCGAAGCATGTCGAGCAACTCGGCCGGATCCGCGCCGCCCCAGAACTCCTCACTCTGCGACCAGGGCCCGACGATCGAAGCCAGATGCTCGTCCGAGGCATCCGCGAGGGCGTCGGTGAACTCCGCGGGCAGCGACACGACCCAGGCGGATTCATGATCCGGCTCGGTGATCAGTCGCGCCCAGGAGCGGTCGGCCGTCGCTTTCTCATAGGTCTGCTCGGTCAGGAGAGCGAAGAGGGTGCCGCCCTGGACGGTCGCCTCTACCGCGTCCACCACGGGCGCGAACGACACGGGTCCGTCATCCACAACCGCTGCCGCCATCGCATCGTCGGGGGCGCTGAAGTAGGTGTTGATGGTTCCCATACGGTGATCCTATCGAGAGCTGCGCCACCGCGGTTCCTCCGCGGCGACGGGGGTCCTCGACCATGCGAGGGGTGCGGGAATCCGCGTGGATCGGTCGCCATCGACGTCGGTGGGTGACCAGCGACGCCAGTGCTTCGTAGATAGTCGCACGGGCACCTGCGCCTGGATACGAGCCGCCGCCATTTGCCCGCCGCTCACCGCCCGGAAAGCTAATCCAGAGCGAGATCGTGGAGCCCGCCGGACCGAACGCAGCCATCGCGGGCAGAGCACCCGCCACCGTCTCAGAACGGGTCCCCGAGCCGAGCCCTCAGCCTCATGTCCGGCCGCGTCCGTATGGTTGGCGCTATGACGCCGACGCCTGCTGTGACGGTCCGCCCGCTGGTCGCTTCGGACTGGGACTGGATCCAGCAGTGGTTCCAGGATCCGATGCTGAACAACGAACTCGGACCCTTGGACGCTGAATGGCGTGACCATGTGCTGTCCGATCGCGAGGGCGCCGAGCTCGTTGTGCTGCACGCCGACGCGCCCGTTGCGCTGATCGGTTGCGCGTGGGACCCGGCCGGCGTGGAGCACGCCGTCACCGACGTCGCGATCGATCCCACTCGGCGGGGTGAGGGATGGGGCCGTCGCACGCTGGCCGCGGCGCTTCGCTGGCCCGGGCACCCGGCGACCCAGCAGTGGGTGGCCTACGTCGATCCCGACAATGCCGCTGCCTTCGCCTTCTTCTCTGCGCTCGGATGGCGCTTCGAAGGTCGCGATGATCTCATGGAGCGATTCACGTTGCCCTCGCCCAGCGGGCGAGATCCGCGGTAGCCACGCCACACCCGCGATGCAGTGCTCATGCGCTGGCTCGCACCCGCGATGCAGTGCTCATGCACTGGCCACCACCCGCGATGCAGTGCTCATGCGCTGGCCGCCATCAGCCTTCGCCGGCCTCGCCCGGCAGAATCGATGTCGGATTCTGACCTCGTGACCGCACTTCAGTAGCCGGACACGCACGCAACGCAGCTGTGGGTCGCCTACGTCGGTCCCGGCAACGTTCCGGCACTCGCCTTCATCGCGGCAGTCGGCAGCACTTCGGGTGGCGGGGACAAACTTGTGGAGCGACGTACCCCGCCCTAGAAGGGTGGCGGGGTGTCTGGCGGTGTGCGTTGAGGTACGCCCGCGTCCAGAGCCGGCGCCAGGTCGTCCACCGGAGCTGGGGTGAACATCACTCTGTGATGAGGCGGGGTGTCGATGTATTCGTAGCCGAGCGGGCTCGTCCAGCGGAGGACCCCACCGCCGAGATTCTCAACGGTCCACGCCGAGTTGTGCTTCAGGACATGGTGTCGGCGGCAGAGGTGGGCGAGGTTGTCGACGCACGTCTCGCCTCCGTCTTCCCACGCCCGGGTGTGATCAAGATCGCACTGGTGAACCGGGCGGCGGCATCCGGGGAAGCGGCAGTGCTCGTCACGTGCGGCGAGGAAACGGCGCATCGCGGACGACGGGGTATACCGGTCCACGGCCACGAGATCACCGGTGACGGTATCGGTCATGAGGCGATCCCAGCCGGGCTGGTGCGCGGCAAGGATCCGTACGCTCTCCGCATCCACCGGGCCGACACTCGCGAGCGAGACCCCCGTGTCCGTGACGCCAGCGAGAGTCGTCATCGGCACCGTGACCTGCACACGACCACGAATCGCGGCAACCGCATCCGACACCGTCGATGGTGCCGCACCGAGCAACAGATCACACAACACATCAACCGCGATCTGTGACAACGTCCGCACATCCTCGCCGCCGTGGGGATCATCGCCGGGCGCACCGGCCTCACCGGGCGCGCGGGACTCACCAGCCACGCCGGGCGAGCCGGCAGCGTTCAGCGCGTTCGTCGCGGCGGCCGCGTCGGGGTCGTGTTTGATGGTGCGGGCCATGCTCATGATGCGGTCAACAGCACCGTGAGCGAGCAGCGTCGGCAGGAACACCGACAGATTCGACATCCCATCACTGTCGTCCGTCAGAGTGATGCAACGCGCCTTACGGGCCTCACGATGACGCTCATCCAACGTGACGGGCATCACCTTCTCGGCCACCTCAGCCAGCATGCCCTTCAACCGCCATGTCGTCGTCGACTGCGCCCGAACGACGGCTTCCCCCTCGTACGCGCTCCGCGCCACATCATCAACGATGCCCGCCCCGGCCCGCACGATCACCCGCGCATGCGCAGCAGTGATCAACCCACCATCCAACGCAGCATGCGTCGCGGGGAAACACGTCACGAGCGTGTACGCATCATTGAACTGACGCTGCACCTGCTGATCACTCAAATTCAACGCAGCACCAAACTCAGCCGCCACCGAACGCACCGCCAACTCCACCGAAGACGACGACGAAGACGAAGACCGCGACACCGACGAACCCGCATCCATCGCCCAGCCCAGAACACGCGACCACAACGACGCCTGCACCGCCGCCAACATCGCCGTCACCCGCTGCAACCGACGAGCCTGCTCCAACAACCCCGCCAACTCCCCCTCACGCCCACCCAGCTGACCAGGCACGCCACCCGGCTCCGATGCCACCAACACACCCGGCCCACCCAGTGCCCCAGAGGCGGCAGGGATGGCATGGATGGCAGGGATGGCAGGGATCGAGGCGCCAGCATCCGTGGCAGACCCCGCTCGAGTCGCCGACATCTTGGACACCATTCCCGACACGTCAACAGTCAGGAGAGCGCTCACGCTGTCGTCCCCCGGTCGAGGCGATGTCGTTGAAATGGTCATGCTTCATTCTCTCGTCTTTCGAATCTTTGTTCGAGCGATTCGCATGAGAAACAGATGAGATCTCGGTGAATCGACAGCTCAACGGCGCTGGTGAACGAGCATCCCGCATCCAAAGCCTCGATACGTGACGTTCCAGCGCGAGAGCGCAATTGGGATCGGGTGGCTCAGTTCTCGATTCCCCAACTCGGCGATTGACGTCATCGAGTGCCGTTCACGCTGCCAAGCAGTCGCCCTTCATGACCCGTTCAGCGGCAATGCTGGGTGGTACACACCTCTCGGCGGTCGCCGCCAGAGTTCATCACCGGCGGGGTCAGTCTCCGGAGCTCAGCGGCAGCACAGCACTCAACCAGCCTCAAACGTCAGGAGCTCAACGACCTGTCCCACCGTTACCGGTCGTAACCGACCTCGCCCAGCGGAATCGGCGTCGGGTTCTGCCGCACCCATATCACCGCGAGTTCGCTGAGCCGCGCCACACCCTCGCCGTCATCGTTTCCGCCACGCAGCGCATGGGCGAGATGACGCGCCTCCTGAATCTCGTCCTCCGTCAGCGCGACACCGGACGCCAGACCCGCAGGGATCGACTGAAGCATCTTCCGGAAGTCTGGGCCCCAGTTCGGGCTGCCGTTGTCCAGGATCTCGCGTGAGATCTTGCCGCTGATACGCACGAGCTCGCCCTGCAGCGTCTGCGCCGGTCCGGACGACGGCACGAGCAGCTGCCAGAGCGCCTCGTACTGTTCCTGCCAGGGCGCGTCGGGCACGGTGATGGGCGACACGCCGTCGTGCATGTTGCGGCGGGGCACGGGCTCGACGTCAAAAAGCTCGTACAGCGTCGTCAGCCCGGCATCGGCCTCCGGCAGAAGGTCACGGTTGAACCCCTCGCGGTGAAACTCGAAGCCCTCACCGATCCGCGTGACCTGTGCTCGCTCTTCGTCGGTCACCGCAGCACCGGCGCCGAGCAGGAGCTTCGCGATTTCCGCCATCGCACCGATCCCGATGTTCGCTGTGCGCCGCAGGCCGTGCAGAAGCGGCGTCGCGCCCCGTTCATTCGTGCGATGAGGATCCGCCCCGTGGCTGAGCAGAACGCGCGTTGCGGCGAGTCGCTGACCGCCCGCCGCCGCGTGCAGGGCCGTGTCGCCATATCGGTCCGCACGATGAATGTCGGCTCCGAGCGACAGCAGCAGCGGAATCTGCGCGTCGCGTCCGAGCAAGGCCCGCTCCCACAGCGGTGAGCGATCGTAGGTGTCAGCGGCATCGACATCGAGCCCCTGTTCAGCGAGCCAACGGACCAGATCGTCGGGGCAGTCGACGAACCCGATCGCCGTCCCCTTCGCGTACCCTCCCCGCGCATCGATCAGGGTCCTGTCGAACACGGCGATCAGCTCGGCGGTCGTGGCCGACGACAGCAGATCGTCGAAGTCCTTCGGCAGAGTCTTGCGCTTCGCCATTTTTCTCCTTGTACCGGCTCGAACGGGTACGGGAAGGATATCGAGGGGCTCAGACATCCGACTCCCCCGAGGACTGTCGCCTCAGTCGTCATCCTTGGCGCGGAACTTCCCGAGATACGGCAGCCCGTTGAAGAGTCGCGTGGTGTCGGGAGCAACGAAGGCCGGATCCGCGTAGACGAACGCAGCGTTCGCCGTCGTCATCCCCCGCGCTTCACACGCCTCCACCACTGCGTCCGTCGGGGCACCGGCATCGATCGTGCTCTCGTCGATCACGGTTCGCACCGGAACGAGCTCGTCAAACCAGATCACCTGCAGCAGATCCTCGTCGTAGAGGAACTTCATGCCGGTGTCGATACAGAAGCCACAGCCGGTGACGTCGCTCTCAGCCGCCTCGACGTCTTCAACTTCGAGATCCCAATAGTCCTCAGCGTGATCGAAGTAGCGCCAGAACTCATCTTCGGTCAGGGCAGTTGGACCGATCCAGAAGTGCAGCGATGAAAACGGCGCCTCCCAGGTGGGCCCGAACTCCTCAACCCAGTCGAACAGGGTGCCGGCCCTGAGCCCCTCGCGCTTCTCCAGCTCCGGAAACCCACCCGTCGGGGTGTTCGTGAGCGCTTCCCGGACGAGCGCGCGACGAAACTCCTCGCTGTAGGACCGCTTAGCGTGCATCGGTGAAGACCTCCTGGTAAAGCTCGCGCAGTTCTTCGGGCGCAGACGCGATCAGGCGCTTGCCTCGCTCCCGTTCGGCACGCTCGCCCCAGATCGTGAAGCGAGCGGCGCGGAAGCCGGGGTCATCACGGGTGTCACCGATGAGGTTGGCGCGCAGCGCAGCGATCGACGACGGCGGAGTCCCGTCCCGCGTCGCCCGAAGGTGGAGCAGCGTCTCCAACGGCGCACGGTCGGCAATGAGCGCGGGGTACGTCTTGCGATGGCGCAGGTGCTGGATGTTCCCAGCGACAGCTATCAGGTAGGCCAACGCCTCCGGCGTGAACCCACGAGCGTCAATGTATGCCTCCACGAAGAGTCCGTGCATCGACTGATGCTCGCCGTCGACGAGGCCGAGGTAATCCAGCACGAGCGGAGCATTCTCGGCGCCGGCGAACGCCAGCGCGAACACGGCGAACGTGCCGGGCATCGCACAGTTCACATCGTCGAGGTTCTGATACCAGCTGTACTCGTGCATCGCCGCGCGCGCGTACTGCTCGATCAGCGGATGCAACGCCGGGTACCCCACGGCGGACGCGAAGAGCTGGTGCACCCCCTTCTTCGGCAGCCCGCGAATCGGAAGGTATGTCTTCGTCGGACCGCGGAACTCGACGGCGTAGGTCCGCGGGAAGTCAGTGGTGGTGAGGAGTCGGACGAGGTAGTCCAGCGCCTGGCCATACGCCTGCTCGGATTCTTCCTTCACGACGATCCGCACCACAGCGAGCGCATCGTTGGCCTTCGCGGAGACACCGTCGCCACGGAAGTCGGCGAGTTCCTTCGGCAGCTCACCCGTCCCGTGCTTACGCAGCTGCGCGGGCAGGTCCGATCCCAGACCCGTCACCCACCCGAAGATCCGGTTGGCCGAGACATGGGCATAGCTCGGTCCGTACTTCAGCTCACCGATCGCGATGTAACACGCGAACACCAGGAAGTCGGCGGGCATCTGGGTAGGATCCGCATCAGCCCGCAGCACCCAGTTCTGGTCCCACTCACTTCCCTCATTGACGAAGTACGGGCCGCACAGCCGAGATTCCGCCCACAGGCGCAGGGTGGAGCTGATCTCATACCAGCCAAGCAGCCCGCGCATCCGCTCCGTGAATGCCCGCGCTTCCGCAGCGTCGAACTCGCTGGCCACACGCCGACGCAGCCCGTAGTCCATCAGCGCCGAGCCGAGGATCTTCCGCCCGTCCGCGACGAACCCGCGCGGATACGCCGTGTCGACGTCGCGTGGAGTCAGCTCGTCCGCTTCCACCTGCGCGACAACACGATCGAACAGTGCGCTCACCGCGGGATCGCGTTGGGCATCTTCCAGGATCAACCAGTCACGGGCCACAGCGGTCCTTCGCATTCGAATCCGTGTCATCGGGCGACGACGGATGTGGCAACAGCGTAGCGGTGGCCACCGACAACGAAACGCCTACGTTCGCCGCGCCCGCATCTCCAACTGATCCAGGATGAGGTCGAGCCCCTCCTCGAACTGTGCGGAGAACGAGTACTCCCCCGCTCCCGTCAGATGCACGGCGAGTTCGGCGAGATGCGGGTAGGCCGCAAGCGCAGGCAGCATCTCCGCCGCGAGGTCCACGGCCTCGTCCGTCGTGGTCGGATCGAAAGGCAGATTGCGCTCGGTGAGCGCGAAGCCGTAGACGTAGGCATCGAGGACCGAGAAAGCCTGCGCCACGAGGTCGAGCGAGAATCCGCCGCCGAGCAGGCACCCGATCACCGCATCGTGATGCCGGAGCACGGCAGGCCCGGGTCGCGACCGTGATTCGACGAGCGTCAGCGCCCATGAATGATCGACGAGCACTCGGCGCGCCGAGCGAGCTTGCACGCGCATCCCCATCCGCCACGACATCTCGGGCGTGGGGAGCTCGATCTGCGCGAACACCCAGTCGACCAGCGCATCGAGCAGCGCTTCCTTGCTCGCGACGTGATGGTAAAGCGACATCGCCTCCACCCCGAGTTCTCGCCCCACGTTACGCATGCTGATCGCACCAACCCCGCCTGCGTCGGCAACGCGTGCGGCCGCCTCGACGATGCGGTGTTCGCTGAGTGGCTCCCGCACGTTCATCGTTCACCTCTTGTCTAACTTACGAGCGTAAGGCTACTCTGATCTCACAAACTTACAGGCGTAAGGGGCACCATGAACGGGCAGATGCGGACAGCGATCGTCGACCGATACGGACCGCCGGAGACCGTGCGCATCGCCACAGCGCCGATACCGACGCCCCGGGCCGGCGAGGTGCTGGTGCGGGTGGAAGCGGCCGCCGTGACGTCCGGAGATGCGCGGCTGCGGTCCGGTCGATTCCCGCGCGGGTTCGCCTTCCCGGCGCGCCTGGCGATCGGCGTGCGCGGCCCGCGACGAAAAGTTCCCGGTGTCGTGTTCACCGGCGAGGTCGCATCCCGCGGCGACGGCGTCGATGACGTCGATGACGTCGCTCTCGGCGACCGCGTCGCAGGCTTGACCGGGGCTCGGCTGGGCGCGCACGCCGAGTATGTGGTGGTGCGCGCGAGCGCCGCCGCGGTGATTCCTGAAGGTGTGACCGCTGCGGATGCCGCCGCCGCACTCTTCGGTGGCAGCACCGCACTGAGCTTCCTCGTTCACCGCGCGCGAATCCAGCAGGGACAGAGAGTCCTGATCAACGGCGGGTCAGGCTCGGTGGGAACCGCCGCGATCCAGCTCGCCGCGCGCGCCGGCGCCGCGGTCACCGCGCTGAGCTCGGCCCCCAATCACGAGCTGCTCCGTCGCCTCGGGGCGGCAGAGACGATCGACTACCGCACGACGCCCATCGAGACGCTGCCGCAGCGCTTCGATGCCGTGCTGGATGCCGTCGGCAACGTCCGTCGCGCTGACGGCCTCCGACTCACGGATCCGAACGGCGTCGTCATGCTCGCGGTCGCCGGCCTGTGGGACACGGCGACAGCGCGCGGGCGCGTCATTGCGGGTCCGGTCCCGGAGCGCCGCGAGGACTTCGCCACGATTCTCGACCTCATCGCGAAGGGAGACTTCGACCCGCTGACCGAGGTCGTCGGCGGGCTCGACGCGCTCCCCGAGGCGCACCGGCGCATCGATACGGGGCGCAAGGTCGGCAACCTCGTCATCACGCTGTAGGAGCGTGTGCCGATCTCCGCGATCCGTGCGGATCAAGAGGCGCATCGAATTGCAGCAGGACGAGCGCCCCGACCCCCGACGTCGCCCTCAGCCGGCGGCGATCCACGGACGCGTAAACCCGAGCACCCGGCTGCCATCGGTGTCGGCGAGCGAGGCGCCCACGAACGCCGTCGCGCCCTCCGAGCTCTGCCACCGGAATCGGTACTCGTCCGCGAGCACCGCATCGGCGATCGCGGCACCCGCGGATTCGGGCGCCTGGGCGTTGGCGAATGCTCCCGAGGTTCGGACGATATAGGCGTCGAGGAGCGCCGCGTACGGCCCCGAGCTCTCGGGGAGCACGGCATTGGCGACGAACGCGCTCGCGACCGCAGCAGGTTCCATCACGCTCACGCGAAGCCCGAAACGTTCGGCGACCACCGCGAGCGACTGCATAAACCCTTCGACGGCGAACTTCGCGCCGCAGTATGCGTCGGCGAACGGCTGGCCCACCGCGCCACCCACGCTGGTCACTGTGAGGATCCGGCCGCCCCCGCGCTCGCGCATCCCCGGCAGGACGAGCTTGGTGAGGTTCACGGGAGCGAGGTAGTTGACGTCGAGCTGATCCTGAATCTGTTCCATCGACAGCTGCTCTGCCGTGCCCACGGCCCCCAGCCCCGCGTTGTTGACAAGAACGTCGATTCGACCGAATTCCGCCTCGATCTCGGCGACGAGTCGGGCAGCGGCGTCGTGATCCACGACATCGAGAGCGCGAACATCGACCTCGACGCCCGCGGCGGCAGCGGCGTCTCGCAGCGGTGCGGCTCGACCCACATCACGCAGAGTGGCGACGACATGCATCCCGCGGCGAGCGAGCTCCACCGCGGCGTGCAGGCCCATGCCCGAGGAGGTTCCGGTGATCAGTGCGACATCAGTCATGCGTGAACACTATGCCCTCGTGATCCCGCCCGCGCATCAGCGCTGCAGTTCGGCGCGCTGCGCGATCCCGCGCCGCTTCCCCAGTCCGTAGTAGTGGCGGAAGGTGTAGATCAGTGGCCGCCACCGGCTCGGATCGATATAGGACGTATCGGCGACAGTGAGGCGGTCCTCGACGTGAACGGCCGTGGATCGAGCATGCACGACGACGAGTCCCCCATCCTCGTCGTGGATGCGGGTCGCTCGTGCCTCGATGTGCACGGGCAGCTCGGCGACGCGCGCGGCCGCAACCGTCGTCGCGGTGAGCGGATGCCAGCTGACCGCGTCGAACTTGTCGCGAGCTGAGGTCATGTTCGCGGGCTTCTCTGCCGGCACCGGGGAAGCGCCTGTCGTCCTCCCCAGCGACTCCACCTCCTGCCACTGCGACTCGTCGGGCAGGTTGATCACCAGCTCCGGCCGCTCACGGAGATTCGCAGCGGTGTGTCCCGTGGCGCCGAGGCCCAGCACCAGCAGATCGTCGAGCGCCCAGTATGAGGAGATCGGCGCCAGGTTGGTCGTACCGTCCGCATTCACGGTCGAGATCACCGCAACGGGCGTGCCGAAGTAGAGCACGGTCGGAGTGATTGTTCGGTGGCGTCGCATGCCTCCATCGTGGCGCTCTGTCCGTTCGGCGCCGACCGAACCGTTCTCGCGGGACACTGGTTTCATGGGTGATCGTGCGAACGGGGTGGCACTCGCGAAGGTCGCGGCCGTGATCGCCGATCCGAGTCGCGCGACGATGCTGCTCGGGATGCTGGATGGGCGGGCGTGGACGGCAACCGAGCTCGCCGCCACCGCCGGTATCGCCCGGTCCACGGCGACCGAGCATCTGCACCAGCTGGTCGCCAGTGGGTTGGTGGAGGAACGGCGCCAGGGCCGGCACCGCTATCTGCGGCTGGCGGATCCGCAGGCGGCCGCGCTCATCGAGCAGCTGGCGTCGGTGACCCCGATGGCGGCACCGGCCGGCTCGCTGCGGGAGGTGGAGAAAGATCAGCGCCTTCGCGCGGCGCGCACGTGCTACGACCACCTCGCCGGAAGCCTGGGAGTCAGGCTCTGCGACACCTTCGTTGATCGCGGCTATGTCGACGTGACGGCGTCCCCGCGTCTCACCGAGCGCGGGGAGGCCGCGTGTGCACGGCTGGGCATCGAGTCGGCTTCGCGGGCCCGAACTCGACGCCCGCAGGTGCTGATGTGCCTCGATTGGACCGAGCGTCGTGATCATCTCGCGGGTGTCCTCGGCGCCGCGATCCTCCGATCCTTCCGAGACAACGGCTGGGTCACCAGCGACCCGTCGTCCCGCGCGGTCCGCGTCACCGCCGCGGGGCGGGATGCACTCACGGAGCGTCTCGAGATGAGCTGTGAAGACAGGTGGACGGTCGGACAGCAGACCCGTCTGACAAGGGGTGATGAGTTCGGCTGAGAGCCTGGAGTCGTGTCGCGGTTCCAGTTGCTTTCGGATGCTCAGTGGTCTCTGATCGAGGGGATGTTGCCGAGTCCGACGGGCAGGCCGGGGCGGAAGTTCTCGGACGCGAGAACAATGCTCGAGGGCATCATCTACCGGTATCGGTGCGGGATCGCGTGGCGCGATCTGCCAGAGACGTTCGGTCCCTGGCAGACCGTGTGGACGTGGCATCACCGCCTCGCAACCGAAGGCACGTGGGACACGATCGTGCAATCGCTGATCGCGCAGGCCGATGCCGAGGGGCTGGTGGATTGGTCTGTGTCGGTGGATTCAACGATCGCTCGTGCGCATCAGCACGCGACGAACACGACCCGCCCCACAGGGGGGTGGATCGAACTACACGAATCCGGGCGTCGAGCCGCCTGATCACGGCATCGGCCGCTCCAGGGGCGGGTTGTCGACGAAGGTTCATCAGCTCGTCGACGGTAACGGGCTCCCGCTGGTCACGGTGATCACGCCCGGCCAGGCTGGTGATTCGCCGATGCTGCTCCCGATGCTGGAGCCGTTGCGCGTGGAGCGTCCGATCGGGCGTCCTCGCACGCGCCCGCATGCCGTCCGGGGCGACAAGGCATACTCGTCACGTGCGATCCGATCACACCTGCGAGGGCGCGGGATCAAGGCCGTGATCCCGGAACCACGAGACTAGCAAGGGCATCGCAAGCGTCGTGGTTCACGCGGCGGCAGGCCCGTCGGACTCGACGCAGCCGACTACAAGAACCGGAACGTGATCGAACGCCGCTTCTGCCACCTCAAGCAATGGCGAGGCCTCGCCACCCGTTACGACAAGCATGCGACCATCTACCGCGCTGCGGTCCTCATCCACGCCAGCATCGCCTGGATCAAGACATTGTCAGACACGCCTAGCCGTCCGCGCCGACGCGGCACCTCGGGTGTCAACGGATCGAAGAGGCACCGATCGAGGGGTGCCTCTCGGTCGGGCTGTGTCCCCGCTGCGCTCTCCACGCGCGGCCATTTGCAGGGGCGGCACACGGACGCGCAGAACAGCGGTGCACGGAAGCCTGGCGCACTGCGTGGCCCCGCTGAAAGCGCTCGGGAATGCAGAAGAGGGACCAGCGTGGTCAAGTCCCGTGTTGTGGTGTAATTCCTGCTGCTCCGTGGTGGGCTGGTTTTAGGCGGTCAGGAACAGGTCGGTGCGGGCGGGTTCGGCGGTCTCGTGGAGGATGTGGATGAGTTTGCGCATGGAGATGTCGGAGAGGTAGCGGCGTTCGCCGTATTGCCATTCCTCGTGCTGTTCTTGCAGGACGGCGCCGATGAGGCGGGTCACGGAGTCGCGGTCGGGGAAGATTTGGACGACGTCGGCGCGGCGTTTGATCTCGCGGTTGAGTCGTTCGATGGGGTTGTTGGACCAGACTTTCTGCCAGTGCTCCCGCGGTAGCGGTGCGAACGCGGTGAGGTCGGGTTCGGCGGTCTCGAGCATGGCCGCGATCTCCGGGGAACGAGGAGCGCAGGCTCTCTACGACCTGCCGGTATTGGCCGGAGACGGCCTCGGTGGTGGTCTGCGCGAAGATCGTGGAGATCAACGCGTTGACGGGCTTGGAACGCGCTGATCCCAGGCGCTGGGTGACGTTGCGGGCGAAATGGACCCGGCATCGCTGCCATCCGGATCCGGGCAGGATCGCTTTCACCGCCGCTTTCAGGCCGGCGTGCGCGTCACTGGTGACCAGGGTCACGCCGAGCGGGTCGGCGTCGGTCGCGACCTTCAAACCGCGATCCCGCAGGGAGCGGAGGAACTCGGTCCAGAAGTCCGTGGTCTCCGCGTCCCCCAATGCCATGCCGAGGATCTCCCGCCTGCCATCGCCTGAGACGCCGGTGGCCACGACGAGGGCCTGGGACACGACGCGGCCGCGGTGGCGGACGTCGAGGTAGGTGGCGTCGAGGAACAGGTAGGGGAACCAGGTGTGATCGATGCGGCGGTGGAGGAACTCGTGCACCTGCTCGTCGATCTCGGAGCAGATCCTCGACACGGTGGAGCGGGAGATGCCGGTGTCGTTGCCCAGGGCACGGACGAGCTGGTCGACCTTGCGCGTGCTGACCCCGTCGATCCAGGCCTGGCAGATCACCGCGTAGAGGGCCTTGTCGACCCGGCGGCGCGGGTGCAGCAGCGACGGGAAGAACGACCCCTCCCGCAGCTTCGGGATCGCAAGGTCGACCTCCCCAGCCGGTGTCGCGAGGGTCTTCGGCCGGGTCCCGTTGCGACGCGTGGTCCGCTCGCTCGAGCGCTCGTAACGGCCGGCACCGATCTTCGACGCCGCTTCCGCGTCGACGAGGTCCTGCAGGCCCGCCTGCAGCATCCGCCGGAACACATCCGAGTGCGCGAGGTCCGGGTCGGTGAGGACTTCGGAAATCAGGGTCGTCAGGGCAGACTGGTACTGGGTCATCGTGGGATCTCTGCTTTGCTTCTTGCCGGAAACAACTGGGTCTCCCACGATGGCCCTTCACCGTCTCCGACGACGAGAACCCCGCGGGAATTGACACCACGCTACGGGACGCACCCACCAGCTCCGGCCGGTCCCTCTTCTGCATTGTGGTCGGGCTGACAGGATTTGAACCTGCAACCCCTTGACCCCCAGGTAGACGGTTCAGCCCGAATCCTTGATTTTCCGGGTATTTCTGCCCCTCGAACGGCGTCATTTCATGTCAGGGATTGCATGGCTTGCAGGCATCAGGTCCCGGCCAGGTCCCGGCTCTTGGTAGTCGCCCCTCACCTTCGCCGGGGAGGCACGCGGTCTACCCCGGGATGACACTCGGGATGAGCCCCGGCGCAGGAGGTAGCGGTCCGTGCCGGTCGGATGCGCGTAGTCCGTCGATCACGAGCGCCGCGTAGCGACGCGCGGTACGGGTACGCTCCGCCTCCGTCGTGCTTGAGAGTCCACGCGCCGCGAGCAGGACGATCAGGAAGTCGTCCAGGACGAAGTCGGCGCGCAGGGCGCCGACATCGATGGCACGACGAGCGACGGCGACGATCGCCCGCACGGCATCCTCCCGCTGTGCTCGGAAGTCGACGGCATCAGGGTAGGCGGAGAGGAACGCGTCCGTGAAGCCCTGGTTCCGGGCGTTGAGCACCAAGACCTGCTCGATGATGCCGCGGAAACCGCGCCACGGGTCGGTGTCGGCAAGGGCGTCGACCACGATCGAGCGACAGGCGTCGAGCTCATTCACGAAGGCGGCCCGGACGAGATCGGCTTTCGTGGGGAACCGCCGGTAGAGGGTGGCCGGCCCCACGCCAGCGCGTCGGGCTATCTGTCGCATGGTCACGTCGAGGCCGTCAGTCCCGAACAGTTCGCGAGCCGCGGCGAGGACGCGGTCACGGTTCTCTTTCGCGTCGGAACGCAGGTCCTGAGGCAGTGTCGCGGGCATATGTCTCACTTTAGTCAAGTGGACGCAGGCGTCCGTTACCTTTCGGAAGGCGGGTTCGATCACCCGCCGCGAAACGGAGTACCCCCATGCGCGCAGTAATCATCCGGACCTTCGGCGACCCGAGTGGGATGGAGGTGACGGACCTTCCCGTCCCGACGCCCGGGGCCGGTGAGGTCCTCGTTCGAACGGAGGCGATCGGCGTCGGCGGGGTCGATGTCGTGATCCGCCGAGGCGGGATCGCCGAAGCAACCCGCGACTCGGGGATGATCCCGGGAAGCGAGACCGCCGGTGTCGTGACAGCGACCGGGGCCGATGTCGACCCCGTATGGCTCGGTCGCCGCGTCTGGGCGTTCACGGGAATCTCGGGCGGGTACGCCGAGCACGTGATCGCTCGCGCCGACGAGATCGTCGCGCTGCCATCCGAACTCTCGTCCGTCCAGGCCGTGACCCTGGGCGGCGCGGCACCTGTCGCGCATTTCGCGCTCGAACGCGCTCACCTTGTCGAGGGCGAATCCGTGCTCGTGCGGGGCGCCGCCGGGAGCATCGGGCTGGCCGGTGTAGAGCTGGCCGCTCGCGCGGGCGCCGCGACCATCGCCGTCACCACGTCATCTCCAGAACGCGGGGAGCGCCTGCGGGCGTTCGGTGCCACCCACGTGCTCGACCGCGCCGGCGCGGGCGACCCGAAGGCCCCGGCCGAGTTCGACGTCATCCTCGATATCGTCGGCGGCGCCGATCTTCCCCGGTTCATCGAGCGCCTCTCACCCAATGGCCGCCTGATCGCCGTTGGCGTGGTCGGCGGATTCCCGCCCGCTGACTTCGGCACCGCGCTTCTGGCCGGCTTCCGCCGGTCGATCACCTTCGGAACGCTCAGCCTCGACACCGTGCCACGCGACGAGCTCACCCGGGTACGAGGCGAGATGTTCGACGACGCCGTTCGCGGCATCCTCTCCCCCGTGGTTCACGACGCCCTCCCACTGAGCGCCGCCGCCGAGGCGCACCGACTCATGGATGCCGGTGAGGTGTTCGGGCGCATCGTCCTCATACCCTGAGCGGGTTCTCGCAGCTGACGGCGCAGCTCGCATCGTCATGTGAGACTCATATGAGACAAAGGGCGCTTCGGGCGCAGAAGGCATAGAAAAAGCCCCGGAGATCCGCGTGTTTCCGCGGTTCTCCGGGGCTTGTCGGTCGGGCTGACAGGATTTGAACCTGCGACCCCTTGACCCCCAGGCGCCCAAACGGCTCGAATCGAGATAGAACCCGCGTCGTTCCGCGGATCACATCATGCAGGACACGTCACGCGATGCATGATTTGCATGATTCTGGTCCCCTTTTGGTCCCCTAACCAGGCGTTGCAGCAAGGAGATTATCGTGCTTCGCGTCGTCCGTCCCGAAGTTGAACCGATCCCGGAGGACGGTCAGGACGGCGGCGGCGTTCGGGGTGGGTGTGTTTAGATGCAGCCCGTAGGACGGCAGTGTAAGCAAGGCAGTGAATTCCAACGCGGCGAGGAGCTTGTCGCGTGTGAATGCCTCGCTACCGAGTTGGGGGTCGGTGTCGAGTTCCTCTCGCAGTAGGAGCGCGGAGGCGCGTTCACGAACTTCGGGCGGACTGTCGACGGCAACCTTCAATCCCTCCCAGCCCGGGCGTGCGTTGCCGATGATGTTGGTGATCGCCATCATCAGCTGCCAATCGCGCCACCCCTCGTCCCGGAGCTGGTGGAGGACGATGGCCGTGCGCTCGGTACGGGCGAGCCGCGGTATGGTCACGCGTCCGATCGGCATCATGCGCTGATAGCGTCGCTCGATGTTCGCGACTGTCTCATCGTGGTCGTACCAGTCCGAAAGATCGGTTCGGAGCGCAAGCTCCGCGTGCTCGGGGGACGCATCACGGACGATTCCTTCACCGAGTGGCCCGTTCGGAAGAGCTGCCATGCGTCCGTAGTCCTCATCCCGGAGGAAGTCGGCTGCTTCATCGTAGGGTCGCCCTCCTGAGAGCTTGTGTCCGAGGCCTCGTGCGAACGCGTCGTTGATGAGGGTGAGGAATTTCTCTCGGTCAAGTAGAGAGTTGTCGAGTAGTAGCAGTGAAGCATCAGTGACGATGTCAACGAGCGCACGATCTTCCTGGACGCTGTTGCCTGGCTGGAGGTGGACGATCCAACGGCTGAGGTCGTTGTCTGGGATGCGCTCGAGATTCTCTGCACCAATCGGTCGATCGTCTCGGTCGGTCTTCACTTCGATGTGAATTTCGGCGGGAAGCCAGACAGCGTCTGCGAGCGCGAGTTCAGCCTGGATGATTTGTATGCCGGAAATGAGCCGTTCTGCGGCGAGGGTGTCGCGGCGTGTGTTTCGGCTCCGCACGGTCCAGGCTGCGCCGAAGGCGGTCCAGCGTATGTCCCGCTTCTCACCAGCGTCGGCGAAGGGGCGCCCGAATCCCTGTCGATCGAGTCCTCGAGCGAGGGTCTCGATGGTCCAGTGTTCGTCGTTGACGAGCTGGGAGGCCATGTCGTCGAGTAGCGTCTCGGTGCCCATATCGTGGGCGGTGGCTCGGATCAGGGGTTCGTAGTCAGGCGCCAGACTGTGAGCGACGTGAAGGGCGAATGCTTCCCGCTGAAGCACCTCTGCGAGGTATGCGTGGCGGTCGAGGTTCGTGGGGTCTTCGGCGTACATGTTCTGGGCAAGTATCGTGACGCGCACGAGCCGTGATGCTGAGCACCAGTTGCCTGCCTTGAAGTCGTTGATCGCCGCGACGGCGACGGACTGTGGCACGAAGCGACGAATGTCGGTTTGTTGAGCACCGTTGGCGGCAACTGCGGCGGCGAACGCGTGCAGTTTCGCCGCGAAGAATAGACCGAGATGCTCGTAGATCGAGGCGGCGAGCAGCATCATGGGGATGCTGTCTTCGATGGTCTCGCCGTGGCGCCACGCGATCTTTGCCTCGTGTACTTCGGCAAGAGCACGGAGCAATTGGCCGGCGCCTGCGAAGGTGATGGCTCGTGCATGGGCGCGTTCGGCCTTGGTCGCATCACCTCCGACTCGTGCGACTGCTTCGTCGAGACCATCGCGGAGCTCCGCGTACTCCGGGTGGTCGGCGAGGGAGAGGGTGAGCATCTCGAACAATTCTGCTGTGTGCTCGATCGGGAACAGCGAGGCGGATGACAACCCATCAAGGAGTGAGGCAAGCGTGGCCATGCCTCCGTCGCGGTCCCGAAGCGGAAAAGCGGATGTCTGCGCGGGCACGGTCTCGTCGGCGTCATAGGCATCAAGGACAAGCCGAAGAGTGTCACGAGGGTCACGCAACCCCTCGATCCGCTCAGGGAGATCGTTCGGGTATGCCTGGAAGAAAGCGAGGCGCACATCGATGGCGAGCAGCAATGCCTTGGCGTTTGGATACGGGCCGGTGGCGAGCGCTGTCCGAATGTGCGCGCGCAACGTCTCGTAGAAATTGTCGAGCTCAGTCATGGTGATGCTGGTGTTTCCGCGGAGTCGAGAACCGTATCCGTACTGGAGCAAGACGCTCGCGTCCTCAATAAGCGGCAGATCATCCTCGATGTCGGTGATCGCCTGGAAGAACTCGCGAACAAGAGGGTCAGCTGCATGAAGCTCCCCGGTTCCGCGGAGCGTCGCGACCGCGATCTCATACCGGGCTCGCATTTGGACATCGTGCGGCCCGTCACCGGTGAGGAACTCACGCATCTTTGCGATCCAGTCGCCCAAGTCGCCGCGTGCTTCGTCGTGGTAAGTCGCGTGGCGTAGAACGTCCTTCAGGCTCACGAGATCACCCATCGTCCGCCCGGCGTCTGCTCGCGCCCGCCAGTAGTCGCGGTCACGGACGTACCAGTCCGGCAGCGGATCGTCCTCATCCGCACGTTCGGGAGCCAGAGACGCTGGCAGCTTCAGATACTCCGCTGCGATCCAGAACAGGTCCGGGTCGGCAAGATGCTCAGCAAGAGCGAGACCATCGAAGATCTCAAGCTCGACATCGTGGTCCGTACGTGCTTGAGCGATGAGCTCGTGCCGCTTTCCGACGGGCACTGGCGCCACCGTGAAGTACAAAACTCGATCCACGGTGGTTCCTCGACCAGTGATGCTGCTTAGGTCGGAGCGGATCTTCGACGGGATGTCGCTCTTCTGGATGGTGCAGGCGAGCACCACCCGCCCGCCGGACACAGTGGCGGCATGCACCGAGGTCGCCGGGATCTCGTTTGCGATGTTCGACCAGAAACTCTCCGCGTCACGCCCTTGGTCACCGCCAGCGCTTACCGGCCCGGTGGCGGGAAGCAGGTTGATACTGACTCGGCGACGCGCGAACGCGAAGCAGATCTTTTCGTACTCGTGATGCCCGTTCCCGTCGGCCAAACGGTCAAGATTGAACAGGATCTGTTGTACGAGCTGAGGCGGAGTATCCATGGCTCCCTTCCGGCGGGGTCTCACCAGCAATCATCTCAGAGCTGCAACGTAGCCGAGCAAGGTTCAATTGACGCGTTCATAGGGGGCCACGCACGCCTGCCAGCTGCTGGGATCCCGATCGTCGGAGCGACATACCTCGATTGCATTTCAGGGCGCGAGCATTAAGCGGGTGCAGTCGTGAGGACCAGCACCCGCCCCTCACCGCTCAGCCTGAACCTCGGCAAGCTTCTTGCGGGCCGCGGAAACTGCCTTCTCCGCTTCCTTTACTTCACGCTCCGCGCGCGCAATCTTGTCGTCGCGCCTCCGGGTCGCCTCCGCCATTCGCGCCGCAGCTTCGACCACCTTCTCCGACGACACGACACCGCGAGTGATCTCACACTCCGGGCACCACTGCGTCGAGAAGCTCGGCTCCCGACTGGAGTGGTGAACGCTCTGGTCCACCTTGTGCCCACACGTCAGGGTCCGAGCCCAGACATCGAGTTCTTCCTCCCGACGCTCGGAGACGGTGGCAAAGATGCGCTGAATTCTCTCGGCCTGCTCGCGCGACATCAGGATCGGTGGGCAGCAGTAGCCACAATGCGTCACTCGCGAACCTGCCATGCTCCAGCGGTGCGCATCGCAGTTCGGATGCATCTCGCGGTAGCGCTTCTGGTCCGCGTCGTAGATGACGCGCTGTTCGTCCGTGAGATACATCGTCCCCGGCCAACTGCCGAGGTTGTCGATGACCGGCAATCCGCAGCCTCGGCACGCCTCACCCGCGGCCGCCTGCTCGCGAGTGAGGTACATCCCCTTGTCGCACCATTCCCGCCGCCTCGCTTCGTCGCGACGCGCGCGTGCCTCTTCCTTGAGTGCGTTCGTCATGCGACGCTTCTGCGCTCGTTCAGCTTTCTGTTCCTCGGTGAGCGGCATACCATTCCTTCAGTCGCAATGTCGGAGGCCTGACGGAGAATGCCAACATGCCTCAGCTCTATACAAAGAATGGCCGTCCGTTGCAACGAGACGGTAACCGGCTGTTTGCCGGATCGGGAACCTACTTGGGAACGGTCCAGGGCCGGTACGTCTTCGACACCTCCGGCCAGTACGCGGACACGATCGACGGCGACCGTGTGGTGTACCGAGCCATTGACTCGGCCCGCATCTCGATTCCAACGATCTCCGGACCCCGAGTGGGGCTTGCGATGGTGACCGCACTTCCTGCTGCGATATTGGGCGAGGAGCCTTCGTTTCCGAACTGAACGCTTCGACACGCCGTACCTGATTTGATGTGGTGATTCTTTCACTCGGTCGTTAGAGTGGGACTCACCACCGGCCGCGAGAGAGGAACCGTCATGGCGATTCACACCCCTAAGACCCGCGAGGATCTCGCGCGCCATCTGTCCCCAATGCGTCTCCAGGCAAACGTGTTCGAGCGTGCTGTCGCGGTGGGTGCGGCGGAGAGTCGTACTTACTCGAAGGGTGCGCCGAAGTCGGCGCCCAACATGACGCGCTGGTACCGCACCGTCGAGGTTATTCATGAGCAACTCATGCTGCTGCAGCTCGACTGGAAGCGCTCGGACCCGCAGAACCTGCCTTACTTCTCTCAGACTGACCTCAACCTCGGGCTGATCACCAGTAGCGGCGACGAGTTCACGGGCATCGACTGGGGCACACCGAGTACCAAGAACCCGAAGGGCTCGGCCTTCGCGCGCCGCGTGGACGAGAACGGCCAGATGGCCATGTTCGGCCACCCGACCGACGACGGCGAGATCGACGTCAAATACCTCTGGATTCTGCTCTACAACGAGCGTGACGGCATGGTCTTCCTGGAGCTGTCCCGTCCGACCTCGATGGCTGGCAAGCAAATCGACAGTTGGTCGGAACGGATCATCTTCCCGCCGTTCGATCTGGCGCTCGGTGCGTTCGCGTTCGAGGAAGACACCGAAGAAGACGAGGGCTTCGGCTTCACCGTCGCACGGCGCTAAGGCGCCGGTATCCCCGCGATGAGCACTTCCTTCATTCCCGCACGCCTTGAGATGGCGCGCGCCATCCGTCAGATGACCGCGACCGCGCTCGCCACTGAAGCGGGCACTACCGCGCCCTGGGTATCTCAGGCCGAGAACACCAAGAAGACGCCGAGTCCGGAGCTTGTCCGTGAATTCGCGCGCGTCCTCAATTTCCCGGTCGACTTCTTCTATCGCCCAGTCAAGGCGCTCCCCCCGTCGGATGCTTTTCACTTCCGGGCAACATCGCGACTCGCAAAGAAGGACGAAGCGACAGCACGAAGCCTGTCAACACTGGCGATCGAACTATCGGACTGGATCGAAGCAACATATCGGGCACCAGCTCCCGAGGTTCCAGAGCTCCAAGACCTCCTCGACTCCGACGACGAGCTTCCTCCCGAACAAGCTGCCGAGGCATTGCGCGGCGCATGGGGGCTTGGTGTGGCGCCGATCAAGAACCTTCTGCAGCTTCTCGAATCCAAGGGCGCGAAGGTCTACTCGGCCGGCGGGCCGCTGCAAGCCATCGACGCGTTCTCGTTCCGGCACGGGGCGACGCCGGTGATCTTCCTGAACGTGCACAAATCTGCCGAACGGCTACGTTTCGACCTCGCACACGAACTCGGGCACCTCGTCATGCATGGCGGGTCGTTGCACGTTGAACCAGGAAAGGAGAAAGAGCAGGCAGCGAACGACTTTGCCAGTTCTTTCTTGATGCCGCGCGCCGACGTCCTTGGCGCGATCCGCGGCAACTTGATGCTCGAGGACATCCTGATGCTCAAGAGGCGTTGGCGTGTAAGTGCAATGGCGCTCAATCTGCGTGCGCATCGGCTAGGTGTCATCTCTGACTGGACCTACAGCACACTGGCGAAGCAGCTCTCAATGGCTGGCTTCCGACGAAGCGAGCCCGGCTCCGACCTGCTCGCCGAAAGCTCCAGCCTACTGACGCAGGTCATGAACGATATGCGCGGCCAAGGCGCAGGATTCATCGAGATCGCTCGAGCACTCGACGTGCGCGCCCAGGACGTCCGTGATCTCATGCTCGGGCTTGTGACGTTCTCCCTCGAAGGGGATGCACAAGCTCGGTCACGCAGCCAAGCGAACCTACGGGCGGTCTGACCTATGAACGGTGGGAACTCGCATGAGCAGTCCGGGCTATCACAGGCCGGACGACTCGTTTTGACCTGGCCAATTTTGGAGGACTGTTCGAATGGCTCGGATTAAGACGTGGGTGACCACCACCCGGGAGAACGTTGGTTCTCACCAGGTTGTGCGGATGGTGCCAGCCGACGAGGTCGCGGTCGATGCTGGGGTGAAATGGGCCGCTGCCGCCGTGCCTCGTCACTATGTCTCTGCGGATGAGATCGCGGCAGTGTTACGCGAGCTCGGCAAGCCGGAGGCGGCGGAGGTTCTCAGCGGAAAGCTGCCGGTCAGCAAGCGGACCCGGTCGGGCGAACTCGGAGAGGTCCTCGCCACCCAGTATGTAGCGCGCGAACTCGGATACCGCATGATCGCACGCCTGCGGTGGAAGGACAGCCGTGAGATGCCCATGCGCGGCGACGATCTCCTCGGCGTTCGCATCGTGGACGACGACAAGCTCGAGTTCCTCAAGGGCGAGGCGAAAAGTCGCGCGAGCCTCTCGACTTCGACACTGGACGAGGCGGAAACAGCCTTGCTGAGCGAGCACGGCCTGCCGACACCTCACGCGTTGATGTTCGTCGCCGCGCGTCTCCGCGAAATGGGTGAGACGAAGCTGCACGTCAAGATCCTCGCCGCTCAGCTTCGCGGACGTATCCGACCCGGCGATGTACTGCACCTGCTGTTCACAATGTCTGGCAACAACCCTCTCGGGTTGCTCCGCAATCACACCAAGGCCTATAAAGGCAAAATTCGGCGACTCGGTGTGGGACTGCAGATCCCAGAACATCAGTCGTTCATCCGTCGAGTCTTCGAGAAGGTGATCCGCGATGCCCGCACGCGTTGAGGATCTCGAAACCGCGATCGGTCGAGCAACGACATCAGGATTTCGCGGGCGGCTTCTTGCGCGCGGAGAGGCACGCGCAATGATATGGCGCGAAGGTGTACTCCCAGAGGACGCTCCCCCATTTGACGTTTTACTGAGCCACGACCTCCTCTCCTACGGGTATGCGCTTCTGGAGCACGGACTGGAGCTGAGCGATCTAGAGGGATCTGCCGAGGCATCTCGACGGGCATTCGAGAACGCGGCGACAGCGATTGAATCAGTCATCGCCCGAGGCGAGGTGACACCAGAATCGGGCTTTCACAGGGTGGTGGCCGCAGCTAGCTTTCATCTCGCTCGATTCTCAGCGCGGGCCTATTCGCTTCTGACGGCTACGCGCAACGATCGGAACATCTCCCCCACCGAGAAAAGCCTGGTGCTACTCATGCTCCGGGACCTGGATGGCCTGACGATGCTCGTCTCCGAAAGCCGCGCGGACGAGCGGGCCGCGGACGCGAGCCTTGCCGAGGAGTTGCGTTCTACACTTGCCCCCAGTGACGGCAATGACGACCTCGAGGACGGGGCCGATGTCCTGGATGTCGTCGATGCCGCATTGACGGATGCGTTCATGGGTGCGATCAGCGTGGCCATGCTGGCGTTCGAACGTGGCGAGCCGACTCTCCTCACTGACGCCGTTGCACGACTCGAGGTGGGTATGCGCGGCGCGGCAGCCTTGAGCATGGTGCCGCAGTGGTGGTGTCATCGACTGGCGATTCACCTGCTGCGGGGCCTCTGGGATGCCAGCTTCCATGTAGTACTGCCGACGGGTCCGGAAGGCGAGGACGCTGGCGACTGGGATCGCCTACGTGCCACATTCATCGCCTCGCTCTTCCGCCGACGACGCTCCGAGATCGACCTTTGGCCCTCCCAAGTGGAAGCCGCGTCACGAGTGCTCAGTACGCAAGACAACCTCGTGCTCTTGCCTGCCCACGAGCGCAGGCAAGACTCGCATCGCAGAACTGTGCATCCTCGCGACCCTGGCCGAAGGAAAAAGGGTGGTGTTTGTCACCCCGCTCCGCGCGCTGTCCGCGCAGACCGAGACCGCTCTGGAACGCACCTTCGTCCCGCTCGGCAAGACCATCTCATCTTTGTACGGCACCATCGGGGTCAGCGATGTCGACGAGAGCATCCTGCAGGACCGCGACATCGTGGTCTCGACTCCCGAGAAGCTCGACTTCGCCTTGCGCAACGATCCGGATCTACTGGATGACGTCGGACTGATCGTGCTCGACGAGGGACACATGATCGGAGCAAACGAGCGGGAAGTGCGATACGAAGTCCAGATTCAGCGGCTCCTTCGCCGCCCCGACGCGAAGACTCGGCGCATCATCTGTCTCTCAGCGATCCTGCCCGAGGGTGATGAGGTCAAGGATTTCGTTGATTGGCTCACAGACGACGAACCCAATGGGCTGATCAGCAGTGACTGGCGTCCCACCGTTCTCCGATACGGAGAAGTCGTCTGGCGCGACAACAACGCAAGGCTCAACATCACCGTCGGTGGTGAAGAACCGTATGTCCCCCGGTTCCTCACCGCGGAGACAGTCCCGAGCAAGCAACGCAAGCTCCCATTCCCGAAAGACGCTCAAGAGCTCACGCTGGCCACCGCCTGGCGCCTCGTCGATGACGGCCAGACCGTCCTGGTGTTCTGCCCACTGAAGAGCTCGGTCAACGCATTGGCCAAACTGATCGTCAAGCTGGTCCGGCAAGGCGCACTCCGCAGCGTCTTTGACGGCGACCCTACCGTCCTGAACACCGCCCTCAGCATCGGCCAAGAATGGTTCGGGGCCGACCATCCTCTCCTAGCCTGCCTGCGCATGGGCGTCGCCATCCATCACGGATCTCTGCCCGGGCCCTACCGGAAAGAAGTCGAAAAGCTCCTGCAACAGGGAGCGCTGAAAATAACCGTCTCCTCCCCCACGCTGGCGCAGGGATTGAACCTGTCGGCGAGTTCGCTGGTGGTCCATAGTCTGTGGCGAAACCGGACTATCATCGACGCCGCCGAGTTCCGCAACATCGTGGGCCGAGCTGGCCGAGCGTTCGTCGATTCGTCCGGACTCGTGGTGCATCCGATGTTTGAGCCCACCCGTCGAACACGACAGAACTGGGAGCGGCTAATCGAAGATTCGCAGCTGCGGGATATGCAGAGCGGACTCGTCCGACTCCTCACCACCATGCTCCAGAGGATGTCCGACAGTCTCGGCGAAGTCGACTGGGACGACTTCACCGAGTACGTCACCGGGCTTGCCGACTGGTCATTCCCCGCGATTGCCACCGAAGACGAAGAAACCACGAGCGACGCCATGAGGTTCTGGCCGGGCCAACTCGCGAGCCTGGATTGCGCGATCCTCGGACTGCTCAGTGACTCCTCTGTCACGGAGCAGGATCTCGGCGCCGCGCTCGATGCAGTTCTCGCTTCATCGCTGTGGGCACGGACAATTGCTCGCTACCAGGAACCGGTGCGCAACGCCCTGCGGACAGGTCTCGTGGCCCGTGCTGGAGTTATCTGGCGGAGCACGACACCGGATCAGCGGCGCGGCTATTACCTGGCCGGCGTTGGACTCGCGACCGGCCGGGAACTCGATGCAAATGCTGAGCAACTCAACCGTCACCTGCAAATCGCCGAAGCGGCCATCCAGCTCGGCATGAACGACGAAGCGATCAACGCCATAGTCCATTTCGCCAAGATCGTGTTCGAGATCTTCCCCTTCACTCCCAAGTCTCAACCCGACAATTGGGAAGAGATCCTGGTCGGGTGGCTGCGAGGGCGCCCAGTCGCGGAAATCGCGGCCGACGACAGCCTCGAAACGGCTGAGTTCATCGAAGATACCCTGGCGTACCGGCTCCCGTGGGCACTCGAAGCCGTCCGTGTCCGAGCTGCAGCGCACCCCAACCCCGATGCATTCCCTTGGGATCTATCCAGTCCGGAGACCGGACTGAGCGTCGCTGCTGTGGAAGCCGGCACACTCAACAGGGCCGCGTCGACGCTTATGCGAGCAGGCTTCGGCTCTAGGTCGGGAGCGCTCGTCGCGGTGGAGTCAACCGAAGCTGCATTCACAACCCGAGCCGGGCTACACGAGTGGATGATCTCCGAGGCAACACAGGTCGCGACAAGAGACACGTCCTGGCCTACACCGACCACCCGCGAGCTCTGGATGAGCTTCGCCACCCGCACTGTCGCCCTCCGTCAGCGAACGTGGATTCGTGAAGTGCACGAGACTTCGGTGAGCTGGATGCCTGGCCATCAGCCCACCCCCGGCGAGCCATACCGAGCGATCTCCCACTCCGACGAAACAACCGTGCTCGAAGCAGCAGATGCTCAGCCAGTCGGAGTGCTGACTACGCGCCTGAACCTGCGCCGTCAGGGGCTGCTGAAAGTTACCGCGATCGGAGCAGGAGACGTCGTCGAGCTCGACTACCTGGGGCCGTCTGACCTTCTTGCCTAAACACTCGCTCATGGCTGAGGCCTGAGGCGCCTTGAGTACCTAATTGAACGGTGCCTCTTCGGGCACCCACGAATACCTCCGCGAGACCCTCAAGGTGACTACTTGGGCGCTCCGAGTGGAGCATCTAGCGGCTCTTCGGACATCCGGTGGGGGTCATGGGGTGAGGCCTCCGGCGGCGAGGAGCATGCGGAGGCGGTAGTTCTCTCGGTTGCGGTAGCCGCGGGCGAGGCGGCGGTGTAGCTCGATGATTCCGTTGATGGCTTCGGTGCCGCCGTTGTTCGCGCGGCTGGTGGTGAAGTAGGCCAGGAACGCTGAGCGCCAATGGCGCAGCGTCCGGCCGAGGCGGGCGATCTCGGGGATCGGGCAGCTGTGGAACGAGTCGACGACCTTCTCGGCGATCCGCCGTCCCTCGGTCAGGTCCTTCTGGTGGTAGGCGGAGCGGAGTTGCTGGGCGCACTGCCATGCGACGAATACTTCGTCGTGGGCCGGGTCGGCCTCGATCGCCGCGGCGAGGCGGGCCCGCTGCTTCTCGGTCAGGTTCTCCGCGCCGGCGCGGAGGATGGTCTGGATCCCGTAGAGCGGATCACCTTTCCGGCCGCGGTGGCCGAGAGTGTCCTGCTGGACACGGCGGCGGACCTCGTCGACGGCGGCGGTGCCGAGCTTGACGACGTGGAACGCGTCCAGCACGGCGGTGGCGTCTTCGAGCTTGTCGTCGATCGCTGTCTTGTATCCGGCGAACGGGTCCAATGCCGCGACCTGCACGTTCTTCCGGAAGGGTCTGCTGCACGGATAGGTGACATCTGATCTGGCTTGCCTGGGAGGGCGGCCTGGAAGGATGTCATTGTGCCCAAGCCTTACCCCACCGAGTTTCGTGACGATGTCGTGCGCGTCGCGCGGAGCCGCGAGGCCGGAGTCACGATCGAGCAGATCGCGAAAGATTTCGGCGTCCACCCGATGACCTTGCAGAAGTGGCTCCAGAAGGCCGCGGTCGACGACGGCGGCAAGCCCGGCGTGACGCGGAACGAGGCAGCGGAGGTGCGTGAGCTGCGCAAGCGGAACCGGCTCCTCGAGCAGGAGAACGAGGTCCTTCGGAAGGCTGCGGCGTATCTGTCGCAGGCGAACCTGCCGGGAAAATGATGTACCCGCTCGTGACTGAGCTCGCCGACGCGGGGATCCCCGTTACGGTGACGTGCCGGGTATTGAAGCTCTCTCGCCAGCCCTACTACCGGTGGCTCGCGAACCCGATCACGGCCAGCGAGATCGTGGAGGCGTATCGCGCGAACGCCCTGTTCGACGCGCACCAGGACGACCCCGAGTTCGGACACCGGCTCCTCGCCGACGAGGCCCGTGAGGCCGGCGAGGCGATGGCGGATCGGACCGCGTGGCGAATCACGTCCGAGAACCAGTGGTGGAGCGTGTTCAGGAAGAGGCGCGGCCGCAACGGCAAGAAGCCGGGCCCCGCGGTCCACGACGACCTCTGCACCGTGACCGACGCGGACGGCCGGGTGCGGCACGAGTTCACCGCCGACGGCCCGAACCAGCTCTGGCTGACCGACATCACCGAACACAAGACCGCGGAGGGCAAGCTCTACCTCTGCACGATCAAGGACGTGTTCGGGAACAAGATCGTCGGATACTCCATCGACTCCCGGATGAAGGCGAGTCTCGCCGTTCGCGCCCTGGAGAACGCCGCCCAGATACGCGGTCAGGTCGCCGGCTGCGTGGTGCATTCCGACCGCGGGTCGCAATTCCGCAGCCGGAAGTTCCTGCGCGCGCTGACCCGCCACCGCCTGGTCGGATCGATGGGCCGAGTCGCCTCCTGCGGTGACAACGCCGCGATGGAATCCTTCTTCAGCCTGCTGCAGAAGAACGTCCTCAACCGCCGCTCCTGGACCACCCGAGAGCAGCTACGGACCGCGATCGTGACCTGGACCGAGCGAACCTATCACCGACGCCGACGCCAGGCCGGACTGGGCCGTTTGACGCCCGTCGAGTTCGAGGTCATCATGAACACGCCAGCCGCACTGGCTGCGTGACTACAACCTGTCACCTATCCGTGCAGCAGACCCGAACGCATCACCGCGGTCGTCGAGCCAGGTAGCGTAGGCCTTCCCGGAGCGACCGGGCACCAGGTCCAGCAACCGCGCCTGCGTCTTCCCGTGCTTGTCGCGGGTCAGATCGACCATCCCTGTCAGCTCCTTCGGGCCGCGCTTACGCGGGTCGACATGATGCCAGATGTGCTCATCGACGCCGAGTGTGGTGACGCCATCGAACCGGGACTCGTCGGCGGCGAGCCGCACCAGTTCGGGTTCAACGGCCCGCCACACCGTCTTCCACGAGGTGCCGAGCTGTCGGCGGATTCCTTCGATCGTGGCGTGCTCGCGGCGGAGTTGCCCGATCGCCCACCCGATCGCTCGCTTCGTGAGCGAGCCGCGCCGGTCGACGAGGGTCGGCAAGTGCTCCACGAACGTCTTCCTGGCGCACCCGTCGTCGTCGCACCGCCAGACGCGTTGCCGCCAGACGATCCGCACCCGCGTTACGCCGGGAACGTCGTGAAGCACTCGGCGACGCCGACCACGGCCGACCGCGACGACGCCGCACGACGGGCACCCGGTCGGCGCTGCCGGGCTCGAGACCGTCACCACCAGCAGCCCGTTGCGACGGTCGACGGCCTCGACATGGACGCCGTCGAGGCCGAGTAGCAGGTCGCAGCGGGAACACGGGCAAGCGGCAGAGCGCGCGGAAGCGCGCCCCGAACTATGGTGAGACACGTCGAGGTCCTCGGTTGGAACAGCAGTTGGCGCTACTGATCCTCGGGGACCTCGATCCTCACCCCGCGGCGCTCACCCGGCGAGCCTCAACCCCCACCGGATGTCCGAAGAGCCCATCTAGCCCGTCCGATGCCTTCCAGGAACTGGGCCACGCAGACGACGAAAGGGACGGTTCGCGCTGAACGCTGAGCCAGGTCCGGCGCTTGGTCACATGGTGCGGGGACGCTTCGCCATGGGACGAATGCTCGTCCCACTCTTTCCTACCCGAACCGGAACCCGAAGAGGCCACCAGCCTCGGTCTCGTCAGTAAGTCGCGTGCTCAGCATGTAGGGGTCTGCGTCAAACGCGCCATCGCTTTGCGCTTCAACAGATGCGAGGAAGTCAGAGTTGAGCGTCACGATGTATTGGAAGCCGTGTTCTTCCGCGAGTCGAGCTCCGATGTTCAAACATGATGCGACCTGCCGCCCATCGATGGCGTCGAACAAGTGGCTGTCGTGGACGAGGAGACGCGGTGCCCTGTTGGCTTTGATCGCCGCAATTGTGCAAACCATATCTAGCATGAAGGTTTCCACGCTGCGAACACCAGTGCTTGCGTCCCCGGAAATGTGCGGGCCAATGCTAAGGAGCCCCTTGGGTGTTGGAGCAACCAGGAGCGATGCTTCACGGTCTGTGTAGATCTCCGCGCCTAATTCCCCGAACAGGGCGATGGATTCGCTTAGCCGGTCGTCCCTCTCGTTTAGCTCGGTGCGGACCGAGGCGACGAGCTCTGCGGTGCGCAGCTTAATCGTGTCGCCGATGGTACTGATGGATGTCGCGGCCTCCAGTCGCCGTTCGATGTCGGCGACGTTGGACTCTTGCTGGGCGAGGCCGCGCTGAATGCTGAGGAAGGTGTCGAGGGCCACTGTCTCGTTGAGTAGCTGCATGATCGTCGATCGCTGGTCATCCAGGCGGTGTCGCTCGACATTGATCGCGTCGAGTCGCTCGTGGACAGCGCTGAGTTCCTGTTCCAGGAACGATCGCCTGTTGCGAACTACGGACTCATGAAACGCCTGGACTTCCTCGTAACGCCGACTCACTGCGTCCGGGAGCACGACGCCGATCTCGGCGTAGACCCGTTCGAGCCTCATCGTCAAGTCACCGTTCAGAGGGGTGACTGCTTCGTCCTGGAGCGCCTCGTTGAGCTCTCGGAGTCGCCGTTGCAGGGAGAGGGCTTCGTCATTGAGCCGCTGTATCGAGCCGCTCAGGTCATCAGCAGCGCGCTGGTGGTCGGCATACTGCTCGTCGCCTCTGAACGCACGGAGATCTTCCTGGGTGCGGTCACGTTGCCGACGAGCGGCAGCGAGTTGAGCGCGAAGAGCTGACTCATCGAGCGAGAGGTGAGCGATCGCACCCTCGCGAACCGCCGCGCGAATTGCTTTGCCTTGTTTGGTGAGGCGGTCAACATCTCCAGCCTTGCCCAGTATCTCCGGCGATAGCCCCAACATGAAGCCAAGCTTTACCCCGGACTCCCAATCCGCCTCGGATTGATGTCCCTTGATGGGGTTGCCAAAGTAGGTGCGGATGAGTTGGCCCCAAATTTGGCCTGCCGTTGGACGGCTGGCATCTTCGGGAATCCGGAAGACTTTGCGCGAAAGCAGCGCACGCCACTCATCGATGTGCAGGTCAGTTGCGCCGTTGGTTGCCGACCACCCTGAGACTTTCACTCGGGTCGTTGGCGAAACGGCACGAGTGATCGTGACCTCGTCGACTTCGTCATTTTGGGCGGACGGGAGCGAGAGGGAGGCCGTGAAGGTGTGCTCGGATAGTTCTGGTGCTTTGAACTCGGACGAAAGGTCGCCCCCGAGAATGTAACGCAGAATCTTGACGAAACTGGTCTTTCCGATGCTGTTGCGGCTGTCGCCTTGTTCGGACGCCTCGGTGCGGTCAGCGACTAGGACGTTCAGCCCGTCGCGGAATTGGAGGGTCTTGAATCTCTGATCGGATGAGGTGAGGGAGTTAAGAAACATGAGCTCGTTTGATGAAACCGTCGGTAGACGTTTCGATGAGGTTCATCGTGTAGAGAGCGGCGAGGGCCAAAGTGAACCAATCGAAAGTGATGCGTCGTCCTCGTGCGACGGAAGATTCTCGTTTCGAGAAACGCTCCCAGAGCGCGGACACCGACAAAGGGTCAAGGAGCTCGTCAAGAATGTCGGCACCAATGGTCATGAGGGCACGATCAGATGAGACGCCTTTAGTGGGCAAGAGCATCGGCCGCCTCCGTATCTGCGATGGCGTCTGCGCTCGGCGGGGTCTCGAAAATATGGCATGAGTCAAAGAAATACGAGACCACCGCAAACGCGGCGTTCGCCCGCTTGCCATCCATCCGGAAATTAGCACCGGCCACCGACACGTAAAGCCGTTCGAGGATCTCAGCAGAGTTGCTAGTCACGGTTCGGGCGTCCCGATACAGCGCCCGGAATCGTTCACCGTGAGCGTCGTAGAGGCCGGGGTCGGATGACTCCTCGTACCAACGATCGATGCGGGGCGCCAGAAGTCTCCCCGCATTGAACTCGAGTCGGGAGGCGTCTGGCAAAGCGTTGAAGTTCATCTTGGTGGCAGGAACCGGGAGCACGTCGCCGCCGCTCTCGACCACTACGCCGGTAGTGTCGAGTGCGTCGAGAAGCGGTAGCAGGTCGGCGAGCTCGACGTTCGCTGTCCCCGGCGCGCCAGGAAAGAGTTGATCTAGAACGGACTGGTCGAGAGAGCCGACGACGTCATTCCATAGATCTTCCGACTTCACAAGACGAATCGTCAGCGGCCGCTCGCTCGAGGGACCGTGCGACTGTTGGAGTCCCGTGAGTACTTTCAGCGACACTGGCCCAACGGGCGCGTTGGTGACAAACCTCCAGGTGTGGAAGCTGTCCCACTGCGAGAATCCTCGGGCGAAGTCCGAGCCGATTTTTGCGGCAAGTTCTCGTTCCGCGCTCCGGGAGGGTCGTTGGCCGTAGCAGGCGTAAAAAGACCGTCCCTGACTCGGCGAGGCCATCGCATCCTCCGTCGCCGAGCGTTCCGGAGGGGTCGGGATTCACGTAGTCATCGTGGAAACGGCTGAGCACGGTCGAGACGTAATCTTCAAACGCGCTGCCTGATTTGAAGCACTCCTGCTGGTGACGGAAGTGATACCAGTCCCGCCAGTTTGCACTGAGAAGCATTATCACCCCCGTTGTCGCAAGCGTCGACCAGTTGGCCGCCTTCCCTTAGCAGATCCTATCGATTGATCGATCCAGACTGGCTAACCTCGGCGGCGAGGTGAGGAGTCCATTTCCGGATTCATCGCCACGCAGCCCCGGCTGACGACCACCGAGAACGGGGTGGCACGGTTTCATGCGCGCGTCGGGATTGAGCACTCCCGGCAAGAACCCGATGGATCGTTCACGCAGCTCGACCCGAGCTTCCACGATCTGGCCATCTTCAGAAAGACCGCCGAAGAAGCCGCAGCTCGGTTCCAGAAAGGCGACAAGTTCGTCGCTACCGGGCGTGTGCATGAGTACAGCTACGACAAGGACGGGCAGACCGTCCAAGCCGAAGAGTTCATCGCTTCACGCATCGGACACGACCTCGCTCGCACCCGCTACGAGGTCGACCGGTCACCACGCCCGTCAGCCGTCGAACGGCACTCTACAGTTCAGGAAGAAGCGGCATTGGAGGCCAGTCCGCGACAACAGACCAGCGTCGCTACCCGGACGAGCATCTGAGCCGGTGGCTGTGATGGATGACAACACTCCGGAGTCCGAAGCCGTCGAGGACGAGGACGACTTCGATGCCGAATTCGAGGGACCGCTGCCGGTCGAGCCCCCGCATCCGATCAACTGGAACCTGCTGAGTCCCGAGGATCTGGAAGCCGAATGGCTGGAACTCAACCGGTGGGTGCACTGGCTCCGAAACACCTACGGCCTGCCCGCCTCGGTCATCCCGCCGTTCTGGCACCATCATCCCGAGTTGCTCTGGGAACTGTCCGCTCTGCACCTGCACTGGTTGTGCTCCTACGACGCAGAGAAGACCGGTTCCGCACCGCTGGCCTGGCACCGCGACTTCGCAGATACCCGGCTGCGTCTTCGCGATTGGGTCGCCGCCGCGGGCACACGCCTTGATCGCGACCGTCCCACCCGACAGACAAGCTGGCCCGGCGAACCGGCGGCACCCTCCATTGAGGACATCGTCATCGAGGACCGGGAGACCGACTTCGTGGAGTTCGTGTTAGCCGAGGTCACCAAACGCCGCGAAGAAGAAGACCAGTTCTACCGCTCGCTCGACCTGTCCACCGGTGAAGTCTCATGAACCAGACCCCGAACGCACCTGCCACGTCCCCGCTGATGCACAGCCGCGACATCGCCACCTACCTGAAGGTGTCCGAGTCGACCTTGTCACGGTGGCGGTCCGCGGGAACGGGGCCGCCGTTCATCCGGCTGGGCGGCATCGCCCGCTACCGGGTCGAGGCGGTCGACGCATGGCTGGCCGAGCTAGAACACGACCATGCCCCGCAGGAGTGAGCCACTCCCCAAAGCAGAACCGCGACCGGTACCGCCGATCGGGGTGAAGGTCTCCACCGATATGGAGCGCCGCTCCTACGGCGTCCGAGCCCGCGCACGGTGGACGGACCCGCTCACCAAGCGCCGCATCATCCGCTCCGAAATCGTCCCCGACGAAGCAGCCGCCCACACCTTCTTCGACCAGCTACGCACCTCGTCCGTCAAGGGCATGGATACCTCCATGACGCTCACCGAGTTCGTCACCTCCCTCGGTGACCGATGGGCCCGCGGCCTAGACCCCACCTCAACCGGGGAGATCTACGGGTTCGGACTGAAGCTCCGAGTCCTGCCCGCGCTCGGGCATCTGCCGGTCACGCAGATCACCGCAGGCATCATCGACCGCACCATCGACGAATGGGAACAGCGCTACGGGGCATCCACGATCAAGAACTCCATCGCCCCGCTCGTACGCGTTCTCGACGAGGCGGTCCGCGACGGGCTCCTCGCTATCAACCCGGCAAAGAACCGCGCCAAACGCAGCCTGAACCGCAACGCCTTCCGAACCCAATCCGCCGAGCAGGCCTCACCACGCGCACATGCGATCCCGGACATGAAGACCCTCACCAAACTCGCGGAAGCGTGCGGGAAGGTCGGTCAGCCCTACAGCGATTTCGTCATGCTCGCCGCCCTCCTCGCCGCTCGCTCCTCCGAAGTCTCCGGCCTCCGAGTCGGAGACGTGCGGTTCGACAAGAACCTCGTGGTGATCGCCCGGCAGATCTTCCCCGGCAAAGGGGGTCTCGTCACCAAACCCACCAAGAGCCGCAAGGAACGGCGTGTGCCGATCCTCGAGCCGCTCCGCCCCGTCCTCGAGCGCCTGGCCGAGGGGAAAGCTTCTGAAGATCAGCTCCTCGTCGGGCCGAAGGGGGGTGTGCTCACCACGGCGACTGTCCGGGACGCCACCAATTGGGACACGATCGTCGCAGGGCTCGGCTTGCCCGATCTCACCCGTCACGGGCTTCGGCATACGGGAGCAACATGGATGGCCGACGCTGGTGTTCCGCTCCACGTGCTTCAGGAGATCCTTGGGCACGCGTCCATGGAAACGACCCGCGGATATGTGCATCCCGATGACCGGCACCTCGCGTCCGCCGCAGAGCAAGCCAACGCGTTCCTGTCACCCTCCGGTCAAAAGCGTCAGGCCACCCGAAGCGGTCCCGCAACGCGTGGCCTCTGATGCCTTTCAGGCACCTACGCACCGGCTGGAAACGGTTCTGGTCCCCTTTTGGTCCCCTTATCCACAGACAAGCCTTCACGTCGAGTTCCGTTGTCCACAGTCGCAACCCGCCGAGAGCGACAGGGGGACCAGAAGGGGACCAGGAAGATCGACCTCCGGAAACAACAAAACCCTGATGAAAATGTCTTCTCATCAGGGTTTTTCTGTCGGGCTGACAGGATTTGAACCTGCGACCCCCTGACCCCCAGTCAGGTGCGCTACCAAGCTGCGCCACAGCCCGTGGCATTCTATTTTCAGTTTTTCGGGCTGTCCGGGAGGGGTAAACCCCTTAACCCCCAGGTGACAGGAGCAAGGCCCATAGCCCACTTGACCGGGGATTTCCCGTGTCAGAAGTGCGCCGTGCGCGTCACACGTTGCACAAGATGCAGGCAAGTGGTCACCTGATTGGTCCACTTCCTCTTGCCTCACAGGCCACCCGGGTTCAGTCGCCCGCGAGGAGCCTGTCAGCCCGGGTAAGCCGGTTGCCGGCTCGACGTGTCCCGTGGGCTGGCCGCTTTCTGACAAGCTCCTCGGGACGGATAGACACCCCTGGCCGCGGCCTTGCCCAAGCTTCCGAAGAGAGCCAGTCCGTCTGCCCTTCATCTATGATGTCGGCGCTGTGATCCACAATGGACACATGCCTGCCGTTGCTCAAACCCTGCGTCTCGCCCAGCTCAAGGAGAGCGACGCGGCATGGCGGCTGCTGGACGCCGACTCGGCACCGGTCATTGTTGGCCTGCTCGGGCATCACCTCGGAGGCGATGAACGACGTGTTGACGCGGAGGAACTGTACGAGAGGCTGGACGCAGACCTTGAGCGGCTGCGTGCCCACGGATTGTGGCTTCCGCTCAGCGCAAAGGGCTACTGCGCACAGTGGCGCGCAGCTGGATTCCTCACGCGACGGGCATCTGCCGAGTCACGTGGCGAGACTCTTGACCTCTCCCCCGACGCAATCGTCGCGATCCGCTTCGTCGAGGGACGGGCTGCGCCACGTTCGAGTGCGACGGAGTCGCGGCTTGCGAGCCTCGCTGTGCAGGTCCGTCAACTCGCAATCGACACCGACCCCGATGCAGCGACACGCATCGCTTTGCTCGATGAGGAGATTGAGAGAATAGAGCGACGCATCCGCGTACTTCGCTCAGGCGACGAAGCAGCCCTCGACGACAGCCGAGCACTTGAGCGTGCGCGTGATCTGCTCGCACAGGCATCCGACGTTCCGGATGATTTCGCGCGGGTTCGCGCCGACTTCGAAGCGCTCAACGCATCGTTGCGTCTGAAAATCGTCGAATCGGATGCGTCGCAGGCAACCGTCGTCGATGAGGTATTTCGCGGTGTCGACCACATATCCGAGTCGGAGGCTGGGCGTAGCTTCTCCGCGTTCTCGCAGCTCGTACTCGACCCGGCGCTCGGCGCGGCGTTCGAGGCGGACATCCGCCGTGTGCTTGACCGCGGTTTCGCCCGCGAACTCACTCCAGCCGAGCGCCGACTGCCGCGGTCTTTCCTGACGACGCTGAAGGCCCGTAGCGCAGAGATCCATGATGCGATCACTGTGTTCGCCCGGGCCCTGCGCCGTTATGTGCAGTCTCAGGACTACCAGCGCGACCGCGTCATGCGCTCACTGCTGCGCGATGCCCAGCATGCGGGCACCCAGGCCGCCGTTCACATTCGACCATGGCATCCGATAGGGCTGTCGCTCGACCTCTCATCCGTTGCGCTCGCGACGATCGGAACGCTCGACCTCCACGACCCGGCGGAGCTTGACGCGTCCGAGGAGGTCATCCCGATCGAGGTCGAGGTGGCTGACCTGGAGGAGCTGCGCGCGTTGGCGCGCGAGACCGAGATCGACTTTGACGAGCTCACACGCAACGTCAACGATGTCCTCGCCCAGTTCACCACCTGCACGGTGGCGGATGTGCTTGTAGCGCATCCGGCCACGCAGGGGGTCGCCAGCGTCGTCGGGCTGCTCACATTGGCTGCCGCCCACGGGGCGGCGGACGACGAGCCCGAGGTGCTCGAATGGACGAGCACCAGCGGCGTTTCACGCACCGCAGTGATCCCCACGCACCGCTTCACAGGGGTGGTTTCATGACGGATGTAGGAAGTGCTGGCGTCGAGGGAACCGGCGAGAGCCTCTGGCCAGGGGACACAGGCACGCTCCCCGATCGCACTCGCCGCGTGCTGCTGAGGCTTGTGCGCGGACCGTACCTCTCGGGAGCACGTGAGCCGCAACTGTGGGCAGTGCTCCTCAGCGATGAATCCGCCATCCGCGAACGGCTCGCGGATCTCTTCCTCGACCTCGTGGTGGACCCGGCGAACGAGTTCGCATTCGTACGCAATGCGCCATCTAACCAGACGCCGAACGCCGTGCGCTCGGAGAGCCTGACTTTCCTCGACACTGCCATGCTGCTCGTGTTGCGTCAGACGCTCCTGAGCGAAGAAGGGCGAGGACGTGTGATCGTGGGACAGGCCGAAGTCTTCGAACAGCTCACGGCATATCGCACCCCCGACCGCGATGAGAAGACGGGGCTGCTGCACGGATAGGTGACAGTTTTGGTTAGGCCGCGAGGGCCAGGGTCTGGTTCATGATGGTCTCGAACTCGACCGGTGTCAAACGGCCCAGAGCGACCTGCCGACGCCGGCGGTGGTAGGTCCGTTCGATCCAGGTCACGATCGCGATCCGCAGCTGCTCCCGGGTGGTCCAGGAGCGGCGGTCGAGGACGTTCTTCTGCAGCAGGGCGAAGAACGATTCCATGGCGGCGTTGTCGCCGCAGGACGCGACTCTTCCCATCGATCCGACCAGGCGGTGGCGGGCCAGGGCGCGCAGGAACTTCCGGCTGCGGAACTGCGACCCGCGATCGCTGTGAACGATGCAGCCGGCGACGTCACCGCGCATCTGGACGGCGTTCTCGAGCGCCCGGACCGCGAGGCTGGACTTCATCCGATCGCTGATCGAGTATCCGACGATCTTGTTCCCGAACACGTCCTTGATCGCGCAGAGGTAGAGCTTGCCCTCGGCGGTCTTGTGCTCGGTGATATCGGTCAGCCAGAGCTGGTTCGGCCCGTCCGCGGTGAACTCGTGCCGCCCCCGCCCGTCCGCGTCAGTCACGGTGCAGAGGTCGTCATGGACCGCGGGACCGGGCTTGCGGTCGTTCTTGCCGCGTTTCTTCCCGAACACGCTCCACCAGCCGTTGTCCGAGGCGATCCGCCACGCGGTCCGGTCCGCCATCGGCTCCCCGGCGTCGCGGGCCTCGTCGGCGAGCAGCCGATGCCCGAACTCGGGATCATCACAGTGGGCGTCGAACAGGGCGTTCGCGCGATACGCCTCCACGATCTCCCTGTCGCTGACCGGGTTGGCGAGCCACCGGTAATACGGTTGGCGGGAGAGCTTGAGGACCCGGCACGTCACCGTCACGGGGATCCCGTCAGCGGCGAGCTCTGTCACGAGCGGGTACGTCATTTTCCCGGCAGATGCGCCTGCGCGAAATACGCCGCCGCGCGGCGGAGCACCTCGTTCTCCTGCTCCAGCAGACGAACCCGCTTACGCAGCTCACGGGCCTCGTCAGCCTCGGCCCGGGTCACGCCCGGCTTCGCGCCGGACTCGACGGCGGCCTGGCGGACCCAGTTCTGCAGGCAGGTCTCGCTGATCCCGAAGTCCGCTGCGATCTGACGCAACGCGACCCCGAGCTAGTCGTCGTGGCCGTGAAGGCCGGCGCGATCGAAGCGGTGGTCGAACAAATCGCTCCCGCGGTCGGAGCGGAGACGATCATCATCCCGTTCCTCAACGGGATGAGGCACATGGATCTGCTCCATGCACGTTATCCGGGCCACGTCATCGGAGGTCTCATCAAGATCGTCGCTGCGCTCGATGATCAGGGCGGAGCGGTGCAGATGACTTCACTCGCAGAAGTCACCATAGGCTCCCTTCCCGCCGGGCCACCGCCATCGTGGGTGAAGCATGCACTCGACGTCGCCGGTCTGACAGTGATCGAAGCAGCCGAGGTGGAACAAGACCTGTGGGAGAAGTGGGCCTTCATCTCAGCCGCCGGCATCGTCACCTGCTTGTTCGACAACACAGTGGGGAACATCCGAGAAGCGGGCGGACTCCCCTACCTCGAATCGGCGATCGCCGAGTCCGAGCGCGTCGCCACTGCCGCCGGTCATGAGCCACGCGAGGCATCCCAGGCGCAGTCTCGGGGGATCCTCACCGAACCGGGGTCGGCATTCACCTCGTCGCTGTTCCGCGATCTGTCGGCAGGGAAGACGACGGAAGCCGAGCACATACTCGGCGACTTCGCCCAGAGGGCACGCGTTCTCGGCGTCAGCACGCCGCTTCTGGATCTGGCTCTCGTTCGGATCCGAGCCGCCGAGGCGGCTCGATCGGCTGTCGCCCGCTGAGCCTCGCTCGCGCGAGGCAAGGGGCGAAACGCCGGGCCGCCTACTGGCTAGGCCCCCGCCATCGGCTCGGCGAAGACTCGGAAGTCGCCCCTGCCGGCGTGCATCGTCCACACCCTCTCCGCGAGAATGTCGGGATCGTGCGTGGGATGGCCGGGCGTGATAGCGGCGGGGATGATGAGTTGCCCGACGTGGATGTTTTCCGGCGCGAGGGTGTCATGCAGCATGCGCGCGTACGCCGATTCTCCGGCGAAGGCGATAGAGGTTCCGGCGACGCCCGCGCTCGGTCGTGCGGCACTGCTGCCATTGACGAACAGAACGCTGCCCTTTCCGAGATAGCGCATCCCCTGCAATACGTGGTGCATGGCCGTGACCGGCCCATAGATCGAGAACTCGACCGCGGCTCGAAGATCCTCGACGGTCGTCTCGAGTACGGGACGCAGGAACTCCTTCGACGGGAGAGGCGCGTACGTCAGCACTTCGATAGGCCCCAGGTCTTGGGTCGCCTGATCCAACGCCGCGACGATCGCCTGAGGGTCACGGACGTTCGCCGCATACCCACGAGCGATGAGGCCTTCCTCGCGCAGTTCCGCGGCTAGGGCCTCGACTCGTTCGAGGCTGCGGGAGATGAGGGCGATGGGGAATCCTTCGGCACCGAATCGACGAGCGACGGCTGCGCCGAGGCCTCGTCCGGCGCCGATGAGAGCGAGCGTGTTCATGAGTGTCCTTTCGTTCGTGAGTGCAGGATGCCATGCCGTGCAAGCGGAGACTATGCGGTCCCGCTGGGAGCGACGTCGCTGGATGTTGTCTCAGGATCCGACGCTCCGTCGAAGAACTTCATCGCCATGAATCCGTGGGCGAAGCTCCCTCCTGCACGCAGTGCTGAAGCGATCATCACGGTCTCGGAGAGTTCCTCAGCGGAAGCACCTTCAGCCTTCGCCGCAAGCACATGCGCCTCGATGCAGTAGGCGCACTGGGTCGTCAGAGCGACGGCGACGGCCATCAGCTCGGTGTTCTTGCGCGAGATCACCTTGCTGGCGCCCTTCAGCGCCTCCTGATCGAACGCCAGGAAGGCCTTCACCGCGTCGGGCGCCCCTGCACGGAGGTTGCGAAGGTAACGGTGGTCGGTGTGCTCGTGGTAAGCCATGTTTGTCTCCTTAAGTCGGCCGATACGAGAGGCCGGGCCGGTTACGGGAGAACGCAGCCGGCCCGGGCGCGAATCAGAGCTGAGTGGAGCCGCCGTCGACGGCGAGGTCAGTGCCGGTCATGTAGCTGCTGTCGTCCGAGGCGAGGAACAGGATGGATGACGCGATCTCCTCCGCTTCACCAAGACGCCCCATGGGCACCGTGGCGGCGAGTCCGGCGCGCACAGCCGCGCCATCGTTCGAGGGAGTCGAAAGCCCATCGAGAATGGGAGTTTCGATCGGGCCGGGGCTGATCGAGTTGACGCGGATGTTCCTGTCAAGAAGTGCGGCGGCCCAGCTGCGCGCATAGGAGCGGATGGCGGCTTTACTCCCGGAGTAGGCGGGGAAGTCCGGCCAGCCGACCTGGTGCGCCGCTCCGGCGATGAGGACGATCGAACCGCCGTCGTTGAGGAGCGGCAGCGCCTTCTGCACGGTGAAGAAGGTGCCTCGCGCGTTGATGCCGAAGACACGATCGAAGTGCTCCGGGGTGGCGACGGGCAGCGGCGCCGGCTCCGCGATTCCCGCGTTGGCCACGATGATGTCGACCGAGCCGCGCTCCTGCTTCACCTGCGCCCACAGTCGGTCCAGGTCGGCGAGGTCTGCGATGTCGCCGCGGACGGTGGTGACATCTCCACCGATGTCCTTCTTCGCCTTGGCAAGCTCCTCCTCACGACGACCCGTGATGTACACGCTGGCGCCCTCGGCAACGAACCGCTTTGCGGTTGCGAGGCCGATGCCCGTGCTGCCGCCGGTGATCACTACCGTCTTGCCAGTCAACTTGCCCATGGTGAGTACGATTCCATTCTGTAGCGTTCACTAAATAACTTGTAAGCTACACTGTAGTGGACGTTACAGAATGTGCGCAACTCTCGCACAGATCAGGCTGAGGAGACAGCACATGCCCGGAGGTCGCAAGCGCGGGTTCGATGATCAGGAGGCGCTGCAGGCAGCGATGGAGCTGTTCTGGCGCCGAGGATACGAAGGCACCTCCATTACCGACCTCACCCGAACGCTCGGCATCAACCCTCCGAGTCTTTACGCGGCCTTCGGTAGCAAGCGCGACCTGTTCGAGAAGGCGCTTCAGCGCTACATGGATGACCGAACCGCCCAGGTAGAGATGGCCATGGCGCGCCCGACTGCTCACGAGGCGATGCTCGCTCTCCTAACGGGAAGAGCGGAGATCTTCACCGAACCGGGGCAGCCTTCTGGCTGCATGACGGTTCAGGCGGGGCTGACATCCGGCGACCCCGGCCATGAGATTGCAGGCCTGCTGTCGAACGCACGCGAACGAACGCGACGAACCGTCTTGTCGCGACTCAGGGACGCCGCCTCTGATGGCGACCTCCCGGATGACGCCGACTGTACAGTGCTGGCCCGATTCGTCATGGCCACCATCGACGGAATGAGCATCGAAGCGGCCTCGGGCGCCCCGAGAGAAGAATTGATTTCCGCGGCCACGCTCGCCGCTCACGTGATTCCGCGCCGCACGAGTCCGATCCCTGACCCAGAGAGTCGGACCGCCGCCTTGGATCCATCTTGTATCCTACAAAGGTGACTAGTTCAGAGGCCGAATCCATGACCGCGCTGAAGGAGAAGTTTCGCCGCTCACGGCGATGGACCGTCGCCCTGGTCGCGATCGTCGTCTTCCTCGCGATCGTCGTCGTCGCCCAGTTCCTGCCCGGCCAGTCTCCGACTTCTGCACCGCCCTCGGGGCCCGCCGCATCGGCGTCCTCACAACCGGGCCAGGCCGACGAGATGCCCTTCGTGCGGCGTGAGGCCGACGATCCGATGGCGATCGGCGACGTCGACGCCCCCGTGGTGCTGACGCAGTGGACGGACCTGCGCTGCCCCTTCTGCGCGGTGTTCAGCCGCGACACACTGCCCGCGCTGATCGAGGAATACGTGGAGACAGGCCTCGTGCGCGTCGAGTTCCACGACGTCGCCTTCTTCGGAGAACAATCTGAAGACGCTGCCGTTGCCGCACGGGCGGCCGCGAACCAGGGACGGTTCATGGAGTTCGCCACCGCGATCTACGATGTCGCCCCCGAAGGCGCACACGCAGATCTACCCCGTGAGACCCTCATCGATTTCGCCGAGCAAGCAGGTGTGCCCGATATCGAGCAGTTCACGGCTGACCTCGATGACCCCGCGCTGAGGGAGGAGGCGAAGGCGAGCACGCTGTCGGCGCAGCAACTCGGCGTGAACAGCGTCCCCTTCTTCGTCGCCGGGGACACCGCGCTCTCCGGGGCGCAGCCTCTCGAGAGTTTTCGCCAGTTCCTGGACGCGTCCCTAGAAGCGGCGAAGTGAGACCCGCATGGACATCGGCCTTCTCGGCGCATTCCTCGGGGGCATCCTCACACTGCTGAGCCCGTGCTCGGCGATGCTGCTGCCCGCGTTCTTCTCATACGCGTTCGCTCGCCCCGCAGAGCTCCTCGCTCGTACCGGCATCTTCTACCTCGGGTTGATCACCAGCCTGGTACCGCTCGGAGTGCTCGCCGGCACATTCGGCGCCTTCGTGAACGAACATCGATTCACTTTCGTCACTGTCGCCTCCGTCATCGTGATCGCGCTGGGGCTGGTCATGGTGCTGAACATTCCCATCCCCCTGCTCGCGCGACGCGAGACGACCGAGGGCACCTCCAACGTCGCCGTGTACGCACTCGGCACCGTCTATGGATTGGCCGGCGTCTGCGCAGGACCCATCCTGGGCGCGGTCCTCACGGTCGCCGCCGTCTCGGGCAATGCCCTCTCCGGCGGCATCATCCTGCTCGTCTTCGCCGCTGGCATGGCGCTTCCCCTTCTGGTCGCTTCGCTGCTGTGGGGACGGCTTCCGTTCGTCAAACGCCTCATCCGACCGCGCGAGATCATCATCGGACGCTGGCGCAATACCTGGACCGGGCTGATCGGCGGTTTGCTCACCGTCGGCGTGGGAGTCCTCCTCCTGGTCACCTCAGGCACGACCTCGCTGAGCGGCATCCTCGGCGCATCAGACCAATCCGCGCTCGAAGGCACCGTTCTTCGCGAAGCCGCCCGCATCCCGGACGGCGTCGTCATCGGCGTGGCGTGCGTCGCCGCGCTCATCGGTTGGATCATCGTCCGCGTGAGCAAGAAGCGCGCGACCCGGGACCCTTCGCTCCTCTCCCCCACCCCACCGATCAAGGAGAACAACGCATGAAGACCGAACTCACCCAGAAGCGCGACGAAGTCATCGTGCATGTCGCCGACAACCCCGAGGATGTCGCGCGCGCAACCGGGGCAGGAGCCGCGATCGTTCTGGCCGATCCGGCGCTGCGGGTACGGATCATCGTGAACGGCCCGGCGCTCGGCGGCCTCCTCGATTCCGCACCTGCACTCGACGTGACTGCCGGAGTCACGATCGAGGCATGCAGAGTCGGCCTCAGCCGGCGAGGCATCGACGAGAGCCAACTTCAGACGCCGGTCAGCCTGGTCGACTCTGCCGCCGTTGCGATCGTGTTCGCGCAACGCGCCGGCGCAGCGTACGTGCGTCTATAGGGCATCCGCGGCGCAACATCGTGCGGGAGACGGCGCGCACAGCCGGGTTTCCATAGGCATCGAGCAGCGCGGAATATTCCGTCGGGCTTCGCGTTACACCGTCCTAGCATTCATGTTGGATACAACACGGATCGGTGTGTCGTATAGCGATCACCCTTCTGCGTGGCCACGATGCCCCTCAGGGCGGACCACAAGTGCCGCCGTCCCACGAAAGGAAGAACCCATGCCCACACGCGACCTCTCAATGGCCGACTTCCCCTCCACTGTCGAATCCGACGGGATCGTCCTGGTCGACTTCTGGGCGGCCTGGTGCCCCCCGTGCCGCGCGTTCGCGCCCGTCTACGACTCTGCCGCGGACAAGCATGAGGACATCGTGTTCGCCAAGGTCGACACAGAGGCCAACCAGGACCTCGCGGGAGCCATGAGGATCACGTCGATCCCCACTCTGATGGCGTTCCGCGACGGAATTCTTGTGTTCTCCCAGGCAGGAGCTTTGCCTGCGCCCGCATTGGAGAACCTGATCGGACAAGTTCGCGCACTCGACATGGACGAGGTCCGCGCCCACGCGACACAGCAGGGCTGAAGTGACTAGTACTCCAGCGATCGTGAAGGTGAACGCGGGAACGCACGAAAGGACTGATCACTCATGAGACAGATCATCATCATCGGCTCCGGCCCCGCCGGATACACCGCAGCGATCTATGCTGCGCGCGCCGGTTTAGCTCCACTGATGATCGCTTCCTCCGTCGAGGCAGGCGGCGAATTGATGAACACCACCACGGTCGAGAACTTCCCCGGGTTCCCGGAAGGCGTGACAGGCCCCGAGCTCATGGAGCGCATGCAGCAGCAGGCAGAGCGCTTCGGGGCCGAACTCGTCTATGACGACGTGACTGAACTCGAGCTCACCGGTGACACGAAGCGTGTCGTCCTCGGCTCAGGCACGGTGCACGAGGCCCGCACGGTGATCTTCGCCACGGGCTCGGCGTACCGAAAACTCGGTCTGCCCGACGAGGATCGGCTGTCCGGGTACGGCGTGTCCTGGTGCGCCACGTGCGACGGGGCATTCTTCCGCGAGCAGCACATCGCGGTGATCGGTGGTGGCGACTCGGCGATGGAGGAAGCGTTGTTCCTGACCCGCTTCGCGTCCAAGGTGACGATCGTTCATCGGCGTGACGAATTGCGTGCGTCGAAGATCATGCAGGAGCGGGCATTGTCGAACGACAAGATCGAGTTCGTGTGGAACGCCGCAGTGACCGGCATCCGGGGCGCGAGCAGCGTGGCGGGTCTCGAACTCACCGATACTGTGACCGGAGAGACCAGGGACCTCGACGTCACGGGTGTCTTCGTGGCGATCGGCAACGACCCTCGTGTGCACCTCGTGCACGGCCAACTCGATCTCACCTCAGACGGGACAGTCGCCGTGGCGGGACGCAGCTCGCTGACGAACCTCTCCGGTGTGTTCGCCGCCGGCGATGTCATCGATCCTCACTACCGTCAGGCCGTCACCGCAGCCGGTTCCGGAACCGTGGCAGCTCTGGACGCCGAGCGCTACCTCGCAGCCCTCGACGAGGGCCCGGCGCAGGACGCGCAGCCCGCCGCTGAGGTCCGTCCGGCAACGCCTGCGGTGAGACAGTCCGTCGTCCCGAGTGAGCGATCTGACGACCTTCGAGTTAGCGCGACGACTGGTGGCTCCAGCATCACGATGTACGGGGCTGATTGGTGCGGCGACTGCCGGCGCACCAAGCGGCAGCTCGACGGGCTGGGTGTCGAGACTGTCTATATAGACGTGCAAGCGGATGCTGAGGCAGCCGAAAAGGCCAAAGCCATTTCAGGTCGGACCAACATCCCCGTCGTCGTCTACCCCGACGGCACCCACATGGTCGAGCCGAGTAATGCCGAGGTCGACGCGAAACTCCGTGAGCTGTCGATCATCTGATGCCCGAGCCGTCCGTGCGCCAGGACCCGCATCCTGGCGCACGGGCGGCACGGTCGCCCAGGATCAAAGAGACTTTGGACATTGGAAGAACCATGAAGCGACTCCGCCACGATCCGGGCATCCCGTGGTGCCGGCTGCGTGAAGACATCGCCACCGCGCAGTCCAAGGATCCCGCAGCCGGTTCCGCAATCGCCGTCATGATGCTCTCCCCCGGGCTCCACGCGATCTGGGCCCACCGCATCCACCACTGGTTGTGGAGGCGAGGACACCGGTTCATCGCGCGACTCGGCGCACAGACGACACGGACGCTGACGGGAGTGGAGATCCACCCTGCGGCCCGAATCGGCCGGCGAGTGTTCATCGACCACGGCATGGGTGTCGTCATCGGTGAAACCGCGGAAGTCGGTGACGATGTGCTGGTCTACCACGGAGTCACTCTCGGCGGGCAACGTCCTCAACCGGGCAAGCGGCACCCGACCATAGGATGCGGGGTCACCATCGGTGCGGGCGCAGCAGTCCTCGGTCCGATCACGATCGGCGCCTACTCCACCATCGGCGCAGGAGCAGTCGTCACGAGGAGCTTTCCCGCCGGCACCACTATCGTCGGTGTGCCAGGAGAGTCCGTGAAGACCACAGCCGTAGCCGACTGCGCCGTCGCGACGCTCCGCAGTCGCAACGACTGGCAAGACCGCGCCGCTGCCTGATGTGACAGCGGCGGCGTCCGATCGCGCTCTGTTTCCCCCTCACCACAGGTGAGCCCCGGTCCCACGTCGTATCCTGAGAGCGCACGACAACTGAGGTGGAGACGTTTGTGTCAGACAGCAACCCGAGCGCCAACGAGCGGGCATATCAGACGATCCGTAACGGCATCCTCGACGGGATCCACGCCCCCGGCTCGATGCTCGGCGAAGCGTCACTGGCCCAGGAGATCGGAGTGAGCCGCACCCCCGTCCGCTCAGCTCTTGCTCGGTTGCAGGACGAGGGATGGATCACCGTCTACCCGAAGCGCGGAGCGCTCGTGAACGGACTGAGTGAACGCGCCGCCGCCGATCTCGCCGACGCACGCCTCATGCTCGAAACCGCAGGTGTCGCGCGCGCGTCAACGCAGGCCCGCCACGGATTGGCAAGCCGACTGACCGCATCGATCGGAGTGCAACGCGAGGCGTTCGCCGCTCGCGACGTCCGAGCCTTCATCGAATCGACCATCGACTTCCATCGCTCGTTCGTGGAGTCGGCAGAGAATACGGTGCTGCTCGAGTTGAACGATCGGCTCGCCGACCGGCAGCGCTTCCTGCTCTTCAGCTACGGAGACCTCCTCCTCGCCCGCTGCGCCGAGATCATCGCCGAACACGAGCGCCTTGTCGGTCATCTCGCGAGCGACAACGCCGAAGACTTCGCCGCGGCCCTACGCGATCACCTCGCCGGGACGTACGGCACGGCCCAGTCTGACAATGATCCCGCACGAGAGGCCGACCGCCGGCAACTCCGACAAACAACCCCATGATCCCTCCCCCAAGTGTGTTGGCCTCTCCCGCATCGATGAGGAGTTCGTCATCGTAAGGCTCGACCCGGCTGCGCCCCTCCCGCCGGAACTGTTCGCCGCGGACGCGCAGCTTCTCTCGGTCACCCGGACGAGTTCCGAATTGCCGATTGTGTGCCCGCCCGCCCTCGATCCGACGGGCGCAAATACCGTCGGACCCTGGTGCGCCTGGTATATCGATGGCCCCATCCCGTTCAACGTCACCGGCGTCGTTCAGTCGGTTGTGTCGCCGATATCCGCACGAGCAATCCCCATGTTCGTCGTGTCGACCTTCGACAGCGACCTCATCCTGGTGCCTAGCGCGCACGCCGCAGGCGGCCGCGCTGCGCGACGCCGGACATGAAGTCACGTAGTCGCGCAGCGCACTCGCGCGGTCATGCCCACCGGCAAGCGCGTCGCCTACCGCTGAGCCGGCCGCCACATCGCCTCGGGTGATGCATTCGGAATGCCGTCGATCGATGCGATGCTCTCGAAGCCGTGGCGTCGATATAGGGATCGATTGCGCTCGTTGGACGACTCAAGATAGGTAGGCAGTCCTTCCGCATCGATCTTCTTCAACCTGGACTCCAGCAACGCAGACCCGACTCCCATCCCTCGAGCCTCAGCACTCACTCCAATCTGTGCCAGGTACCAATGCGGTTCGGCCGGACGGTGGCGGGCCAGGGCCGTCTGGATCCGTACGGCCCTGCCGAGCCCTCCCCAGCCCAGCGCGCGGAGGAAGCTCGGCAGCTCTCGCGCCTGGTCCAGGAGCGAGGTGTGCTGTCCTGGTGGCTCCCAGATGGCGGCGCCGAGCAGCCCGCCGTCGACGTCTCGCCGAGTGAGGTCGATGCGTCCCGTACGGAGCGCGCCGACTCGCAGGAGCGCCCGGAAGAGTCGTGCGAGGCGAGATTGCTTGTGTTCGCCGTCGACGAGGGTGCCCATGACGGTGTCATGCGCGAACGCGGATGCGAGCATGGAGGCCGCCTCGGGAACGTCGGCGGAGGAAGCGGGAGCGATGGTGAACATGGGTGTGCTTTCTGGTCGGTAGCCGCGGATGCGACGAATCAGTGGGCCGAGGCGCCGAGCTCGATGACGAACACGCCGACGGCGATGAGGACGATGCCGGCGATCATCCGCCAGGTGAGGCGCTCTTTGAAGAACACGCGGGCACCGACCGCCGTGAGTGCGACACCGGATGCCGCCCAGATCCCGTAGGCGATGCCGACCGGCATCCCTTGAGCAAGTGCAATCGTCAGCAATGAGAAGGCGGAGATGTAGAACACGGCGACCGGTGCGATCCATCGCTTCTTCCGCAGCCCTTCCGAAGCCCGCAGAGACATGGTCGCAGCGACCTCGGTCACGATCGCTCCGGCGAGCAAGAGCCAAGTCATGAGGAGACCTCCGTGTCAGCAGCCTTCGGCGCGCCATGGCCGGTCTCGACCAGAACGACACCGGCGATCACGATCGCGATCCCTAGTCCGATCATGAAGGTGAAGGGTTCACCGAAGATCACCGATGCGATCACCGCAGTAAGCGCGACGCCGGCGGCGGCCCAGATGCCGTATACGACGCCGATCGGGGCACCGAGGCGCAGCAGGAGTGACAACGCCACGAACGCACCGGCGTAGCCCGCTATGGCAAGAATCGCCCACCACGGATTGTCGATCGCGCCACGCAACGACAGAGTCGCGGCAACTTCCAGAACGATCGCCCCGCCCAGGATCAGCCATTTCTTCATTCGAGACTCCCTTCGATCAGTGCAGTCAGACGCATCAGCAGAGCCTCTCGTTGAGCGGGAGCGATGGTCAGAATGCCAGTGGCCTCAGCTACCCACAGCCCGTTCGCCGCCAACCAGACCAGCAGCAGCGGTGTCGTGTCGACGCCGTCGCCGAACCCGAACCAGGTCTGCAGGTATTCCAGCCATGGCCGGGAGAGCTCGGGGCGGCGGACAGCTTCGGAGAACACCACGAATTCCCCCTGCGTCACGCCGCCCTCGCCCGCGAACCGCACGAAAGCACGAACGCGCTCGTCGAGTGTCGACTCAGTGATCGGCACGTCGAGCACGTGCTGCAGTTCGGCTTGCCACCGTTCGATCACATGTTCGATGACTGCGATCATCAGCGCGTCTTTCGTGGCGAAGTGATACATCAGGCCGGCCTTGGTCAGCCCCGCTTCGCTGGCGACGGACTGGTAGGTGATGTCGGCGCCGCCGACATCACCTACCACGCGCATCGCAGCCTCGAGGATATCTGTGCGTGAACTTGTTCTCATGATCATAACCCTACCTTACGTACGGTAGAGTTTCGCTGGCAGAACGCTGTGAGCGAGAGAAGGGGATGCTAGAGAGTGGTGATCCACACCTCATCCCGTAGGCCGACCGTCACGATTCGTCGTCCAGCAAGCCCGCGGCCACCCCTGAGACGTCACGTTCCCGCTCTTGATCACCAGCGGCTCGCGATCTTGAGTGCGGGGTGAGCGAACTGCTCTACAAGGAGCACGCCGGCCCTGCCGTGGACGATTCTCTCGATTTCGGGAATCAGACAGAGGAACGCGACAAGCGCGAACCCTCAGCGACATCTCGCCGCATGCTGAAGGGCTGGGAAGCGGAGTTCGTTTCGAATGTGTTCATTCGCCTTCGTTTTCTGCTCTTGACATCGCGATTGCGGCCCGGAGGCTCTTCTTAGACTCGCCATAGATTGTGTTGCGACACTTCGGCTTATGCGTATTGTGCTGGTCGACGACGAACCGGCGCTGTTGCGTTCCGTAGCCCGCTCCTTGCGGTTCGAGGGATACGCCGTGACGACGGCCGACGACGGCCCCGCAGCGCTTGAGGCGATCGCCGCCTGCCAGCCGGATGCGGTCGTGTTGGACTTAGTTCTTCCCACGATGGGAGGCGTTGAGGTGTGCCGCCGGTTGCGCGCCGCAGGCGACGCTGTGCCGGTGCTCATGCTCACAGCCCGCGACGCCGTGGTCGACAGGGTCGCGGGACTCGATGCGGGCGCAGACGACTACCTCGCCAAGCCGTTCGCATACGAAGAGTTACTGGCGCGGCTTCGAGCGCTGTTGCGCCGCACGGCATCCGTCTCATCGGAGCTCCCCCTGGCGGTTGGACCGCTGACCGTGGACCCGGCCGGGTGGCGAGCCGCCGTCAGCCGGGAAGAGCTCACCCTGACCAAGCAGGAGTTCCTCCTTCTCGAGGTTCTCGCACGCCACTCGGGCCAGGTGCTCACCCGGCGCTTGCTCTATGACCACGTCTGGGACGGTGACCTGGACGAGACATCGAACTCACTCGAGGTATACGTGGGGTATCTGCGCCGGAAACTCGCTAGAGCCGGAGCCGACGGGCTGATCCAGACAGTGCGCGGTGTTGGATATACGCTGCGCCCAGACGCGAGCGGGGCGCAATGAGTATGCGATTCCGACTGACCGTCCTGGTCTCCCTCGCCGTGGCACTGGCTGTGCTCGCGGTTTCGCTGATCGCTTGGACGATGATACGCAGCTGGATGGCGGGTGAGATGGACGACTCGCTACTGGCAAAGGTGCCGGATGCCGGTCAGATCGAACGGATCGCTGGAGAGCTTCCGGACGGAGCTATGCCCGGCAGTCGTCTGTTCCACGTCACCGGACTCATCCAAAGAGACCAGGCTGCGGTGCAGTTCCTCGCCGCGGACGGCACGGTAGAACGCCAGCTCGCTTCCCCTTCGTTCAACGACACTTTGAGTGCGATGTCGACAGAGGGTGTGACTCTGCCAGTGCCGGTTACGGGCGGCCCGCGGCTGGACACGGTGACGATCGCCGATGAGAACTATCGCGTGCTCTCCGTGCGTGTCGGGGATTCTTCGACCATCATGCGCCTGTTCCAACCCCTCACGTCGCTCGAGCAGACCCTCACCGCGATTGGTTGGTCCCTTGCCGCGACCGCAGCTGCAGGCGTCGTTCTCGCGGCGATTGCAGGCTGGGTGATCGCCGCCGCCGCTGTTCGCCCGGTTCATCGGCTCGTCGAAGCTGCGGAAAGCGTCACCTTCACGGGTGACCTCAGCCGGCGTGTTCAGTTGCGAAGCCGTGCCCGGAAACGGCAGGGCAAAGACTAGCTAGACAGGCTGGGCGCGTCGTTCAATTCCATGCTCTCCGCCGTGCAGACCAGCCGCGCCCAGCAGCGCGAACTGCTGGAGAACGCCAGCCACGAACTGCGCACACCGCTCACGGTATTGCGCAACGACTTCGGCTTGCTTGCCCGGCTCGAACGCGCTGAGACTGACGCTGAGGTTGATCGCCGACAGCTGATCAAAGACCTCGACGGGCAAGTCGCCGCGCTCGCACACGAGGTCGATCAGATTGTCACCCTCGCCCGCGGCGACGTCATGGAGGAACCGCGCGGCCTCGTCTCCTTACCCGAAATCGTCGAACAAGCAGTGACCCGCACCCGACGCCTCGATCCCACCGTAGAGATACTCACAGATACGCAGCCTTCTACTGCCGTCGTCTACCCTGCAGCGCTCGAGCGCGCCATCGCGAACCTCGCCCGAAATGCCGTCCAAGCCTGCGCGGGCGGCGGAACCGTCACCATCACGCTGCGCACTACCGCAACCAGCCACCGCATCGAGGTGCTAGACGACGGTCCGGGTCTTGACCAAGAAGAGATCCCCCGACTCTTCCGTCGATTCGCCCGCGGGACACACGGACGAACGAAACCCGGTTCCGGCCTCGGCCTCGCAATCGTCGATCAAGTTGCCGCACTGCACGGGGGAAAGGCCACCGCGCAGAACCGCCCTGACGGCGGGGCATGCTTCATCCTCGAATGGCCGACAGCCACGCACAGCGCCTCAGCGGTCGCATCGTCTTCACGGGCTTAGTCGCCTCTTACCAGTCTCCTAAGACGGCATTATCGACACAGATCATCCTGGACGGGTCCACCCAACGCGGCACAAGCCCCGAGCGAAGAGTTACAGTAGGCGGGTGTTGGCATATCATCTCCGGATGGCTGTGAATGTCGGGGGCTGAAGGAGAGGCTTGTGTACCGTGACCGCCAGAGGGATCACGCGTCGACGGCCGCGAGGCGGGATCACCACACGCCCTACGTCGGCTGCAAGAAGCCGGTGCCCTCGGCACGATCGTCATCTGATGTAGTTCGGTTTCCTGTCGTTTGCGGACTCTGGTCACCATCACACCGATCCGACCGCCTTCAGTGCGCTGGAGATGCGGTCCAGCACGCTGAAGACTCCGATGGTCGCCTCATGGTCGTGGGTGGGGTGCTGCCGTAATCCGCGCCGTATGGCAGTGCCGACGGCGGTGAGCATCGGCGTGTAGCCGTTGCCGTTCGTTGGAAAATGGTGTACGAGAGGATCGACGAACATCGTGTGAGCGTCTCCGGCGTGGACGCTGAAGGAGCTCAGCGCCCAGAAAGGTGCAGGGATGTGGATCCATCCGGCGGTGCCGTTGACGGTTGCGCTGGGATTGACGAACTCGATGATGGAGGACGCGCAGTGAGCGAATCGGTTCCCGCTGAACTCGAGCGTGGTGTGGTGCGACAGATCCAACCCGTCATCGCGGACCACCCCCTCGGAAAGGACTGACTCCGGCACTCCCAGGAGGGAGTACGCAAGAGTGATGGGATAGATGCCCTGATCGAGGAGCGCACCGCCGCTGCGGCGGGGATCCCATTTGCTTCCCCCGTCGTCGGGGAAGGGGAATCCGAAACCGGCGCGGATGCTGCGGACTTCGCCGATGGCGCCGTCGTTGATCGCCTTCGTTAGTCCGATGAACGCGGGGTTGAACTTCGTCCACATCGCTTCCATCAGGAAGCGATCGTTGTCCTTTGCGATGTCGAACAGCTCGACGACCTGTTGCCTGGTCATCGCCATCGGCTTCTCGACGAGAACGTGTTTTCCCGCTCGCAACGCGGAAGCCGCCATCTTGTGATGGAGTGCGAACGGTGTTGCGAGATAGATCACGTCGATGTCGGCCCGCTCGATGAACGCGCCGAAATCGTCTTCTGCGTGGGGGATCGCGTGCACCTCGGCGAGGCGTTTCGCGTTCGCGATCCGGCGGCTGTAGACCGCTGTGATCTCAGCCCCGGAGGCAACCAGGTCCGGAGCCACCGACCAGGAGATCGTGCCGGTACCGGCGATCCCCCACCGCAGTTCAGGAGGCGTAGACGGCGGCATCCGCTTCGAGGGTCGCGCCCTTGGACTGACTCACCTGTCCCAACCAGGCGAGACTCGGCTTCGGCGTCCGTTTGAACGTCTCGGTGTCCACCGCGATGAGGCCGAAGGTCATGGCGAATCCACTGTGCCATTCCCAGTTGTCCAACAGCGTCCAATGCTGGTATCCGAGCACTGTCACGCCGTCCTCGATGGCAGTGTGGACGCTCTCGAGTGCCTCGCGCGTATAGCGGATACGGAGTTCGTCATCTGCGGTGGCGATGCCGTTCTCCGTGATCAGTACTGGTCGATCGGTGAACGCGGCGGCGGCACGCACTGTCGCTCCCAGCGCTTGCGGGTAGTACTCCCACCCTGTCAGAGTCGTCTCCTCTCGCGGCTCGGCCGCCACCACGCCCTCGGGCCCCAGCAAGGTGCGGGTGTAGGTCTGTACACCGACGAAGTCGTCGTCCCGAGAGAGCTCCCAGAAAGGGTGAATCGCCTGTGCGAGAACGTCTTCTCGGACGCTCTCGCCCCCGGGAAGAGCCTGGTAGTCCGCCACGCTCGGGGACCAGCCCACGCGTGCCGCGGGGAACAGTTCTTTAATCGCCGCGCGTGCCTGACGGTGCGCCGAGAACACGTTCTGAATCGCGTCGGGAGCAAGGATCGGCAGCGCCATAGAAGCGACTCCTACTTGCCCGCCCACACGCTCAGCGAATTTGGCTGTCAGCTCGAGCTGCTCAGTGGGGATCTCGTCTGCGGCTGCGCCCAAAGGAAGTGCTCCCGTGGCCAACAGCATCGCGCCCGCGTTGGGTTCGTTGAACGTCACCCACCATTCGACCAGGTCACCCAGAGCATCGACGACGAAACGGGTGTAGCGCTCGAAGAGATCGGCTGCCCCCTGCTGGCTCCACGCGCCGCTCCTCGCGAACCAGATCGGCGTTGCGAAGTGATTCAGGGTCACGATCGGGACCACACCGCGCTCGACGCACGCCACGACCATCCGCCGGTAGTGCTCGAGCTCGGCACGTGAGAACAGATCCCGCTCCGGCTGAATCCGGGACCATTCGATGCTGAACCGATAGCTGTTCAGACCGGCCGCTGCGAGAAGATCGATGTCCTCCTCGTAGCGGTGATAGCTGTCGCAAGCGTCCCCGGACGGCTCGTGGAAGGGAGAACCCTCGACGTGCTCCATGGCCCAGATGTCATTGAGGACGTTGTTGCCTTCGATCTGGTGCCCGGCAGTCGCCGCGCCCCAAAGGAAAGTGTCGGGAAAATCGGCCATGATGCTCCTCGTTGTACAGGTTAAAGACGCCACTGAAATCGGACTTCATCGATCGTATCACTACGCAACAGCTGTTGCGTAGTGTCCATGTGATCGATGTATCGCTCGCACGGAGCCTTCAGTCGATTCCCAGCCAGTCCGTCCTACGGTGACAACTATGCAGCGCCTGTCGCGTAGATTGAGAACGTCCCGCTCCCCTCGCAGGAAGCTGGCAACAACGCTGCACTTTTCCTCGCGGGTCGCGCTTCCCCAGGCGCGGCTACGTAGTGCCCCTGTCGCACGCGTCGAGCCGAACGGTTCTAGAGGCCTACCGGAGAGACCGTTCCGTTATGCGCTCATCGCGACCCTGGGCGTGGGCGTCGGCCTGAGCATATTGAGTGCCGTCACCTCGTTGGCTACCGTGCTCACGTACGTCGGGATTGCATTGTTTCTGAGCGTCGCCGTGGACCCCGTGTTGAAGACCATGTCGTCCTGGGGATTACGGCGCGGGATATCCGCCTTCCTGATCGCCTGCGTCGGACTGGTTGCCCTAGTCGGACTCAGCGCCGCCGTCATCCCGTCAGCGACGGAACAAGTCTCCGCAACCACGCAAAGACTTGTCGACCTAATGCAAACCATCCCGCAAGAGGAGTGGTTCGTCTGGTTGATGTCGAACGCACCATCCTCACTTGATCTCGACACATTGCTGTCGGGCGTGGTCGCGTTTCTTAGCGACCCGCAACAGCTCACATCCGTCGGCGGTGGCCTCCTTCAGGTCGGTAGCGGGATCATCGGCGGAGTGACGGGGGCGCTCGTCGTGGCGATCCTCACGCTGTACTTCGTCGTCTCCCTCCCGCAGATCAAGGCGCACGGCTATAGGTTCGTCGCACGTTCGCGGCGGTCGGCGAGTATTGACCTGACCGAGAAGATCTTTGATGGCGTGGGCCGGTATGTCGGCGGTCAGCTTCTGCTGGCCCTGGTCAATGCTGCGTTCACTTATGTTCTGACGTCCCTCGCCGGGAGCCCAGCTCCTGTTTTGCTCGCGGTGATCGCCTTCATCGGCGCGCTGATACCCGTCGTGGGAACGGTCGCTGGCGCAGCTGTCGCGGTGTTGCTCACTCTGACCGTGACGCCGGTGGGCGCCCTCGTCGTCGCCATCGTGATGCTCATCTACATGCAGATCGAGGCCTACGTGCTCTCCCCCCGGGTGATGAGTCGTGCAGTCGCCGTGCCGGGTGCACTCGTGATCATCGCCGCACTCGGGGGTGCTGCTCTGGGCGGCATCCTGGGGGCACTGGTTGCCGTTCCTGCCGCAGCCGCGGTGCTGATCATTCTCGACGAAGTCGTTCTGCCCGCCCAGGAGCGCCGATGAAGCCCACATCATGACCGCGTTTGCGCTGATCGTCATGCTTGCCGTCGCGTCCCTCTATTGGGCGTTCACGCTTGCGGGTCTTGCCGGCGTCGGAACGCTGCTGATCGTGACGCTGATCGGGTGGATCGTCCTCCGCACCAGGCCGCGCCCGAAGTCATAACACCCAACCTCCACCTCTGGCCAACTTCGACCGAAAAGGACCTTTCTATGACCGCGAAACCGTCTGTTCCGCACCCGCCGTCGCAGCGTCGTCGCCGCGTCTTCCTGACGGGCGCCGCCGGCAATTGGGGAAGGCGTGTGCTTGAAGGCTTCCGTCAGCAGGCAGACGAGTTTGAAGTCGTGGCGCTCGTCCTGCCGTCTGCGAAGGACCTTGAGGTCATCCGGCGCTACAAGGACATGGAGAATCTCGAGGTCGTCTTCGGAGATCTCACCGACTACACGGCCGTCGAGCGGTGTGTCCGCGGCGCCGACGTCGTCCTTCACATCGGCGCCGTCGTGTCACCGTTCTCGGACGACCACCCGGGCCTCGCAGAACGGGTCAACGTCGGCAGCATCCGTAACATCATCCGCGCGGTGAAGGCTCAACCAGACCCCTCCCTTATCGCCGTGGTCGGGGTGGGAACGGTCGCCGAGACAGGCGATCGAAACCCACCCCACCATTGGGGACGTGTCGGAGACCCGCTTCGGGTATCCGAGTACGACGAATACGGTCAGAGCAAGGTCATGGCCGAAAAGGAACTCGTGGAATCGGGGCTCCCTCGGTGGACCTGGCTCCGACAGACCGGAATCTTCCACCCCGGAGTGCTCGAGATCCGAGACCCCATCATGACGCACTCCACCCTCGGGGGCGTGATGGAGTGGGTATCGGTGGAGGACGCCGCGCGACTCATGGTGAGCATCTCCGGATCCGAAGTCCCCCCGCAACTGTGGGGCGGGATCTACAACATCGGCGGCGGCGAGGAATGGCGGCTGACGAACTGGGAGCTACAGACCGGTATCAGTGGCGCGTTGGGCGTCAAAGACGTCCGCACGTGGTATGACCGGAATTGGTTCGCCACCCGCAACTTCCACGGACAGTGGTACACCGACTCGGACCGGCTGCAGGAGCTTGTCCCATTTCGTCAAGACACTTTCGCTGCCGCTCTCACCCGTGCAGTCGCCGCGAACCCTGCGCTCAAGATGGCGGGGCGGATTCCCGCGTGGGTGATCAAGAACCTCGTCATGAAGCCGCTGACACTGAAGCCTCGAGGCACCATGCACTATGTCCGCGAGGCTGACACGGATGCCATCGCGGCCTACTTCGGCTCATCTGCCGAATGGGAGGCGATCGGTGGGTGGGACACGTTCTGGCCCTCTCGGCCCAGCCGCACGCCGAGCCTGTTCGATCACGGATACGACGAGGCTGTCCCGTCAAGCGACTGGAACGCGTCGCTTCTCACCGGTGTCGCCGCACATCGAGGCGGCGAGCTTCTCTCGCAGGACGTGCAGACAGGCGACGTTGCGACGCCCTTGACATGGCAGTGCGCGTTCGGACACACCTTCACCGGAAGCCCGCGTCTGATTCTCACTGCCGGCCACTGGTGCCCAGAATGCGTCCTGAACGTGCGGGATTACCCCGCCCAGGCGGAAAGAAACGCCTTCCTCGCGCAACTACTCCCCTGACCTGCGAGGACCCGCAATCGGGCCACGTCTGTGTTCAGGTGAAGACGTGGTCCGACTGCTGCTGAGATATGCGGATGAACCGCTCGGTGAGCTCACGACTGGAATATTGAGGTGCCTCTGCGGACAGCCAGTTGATACAGACACCGAGCAGTCCACCGGCGGTGTAGGCGGCCCGGAACGCTCGCTCTTCGTGCGTGAGCGTCGGATCGAGTTTCGCGAACTCGAACGCAACGGCATGCGCTGCCCGGGCGAGGAGCGCATGAATCGTCTTGGCGCTGCCTGCGGCACCGAGAGCCCACTGGTAGAGCTTCCAATTGCTCTCAACGTGAGACAAATACGTCGCGATGATCTCGAACGATTCGTCGAACTGAGTTCCGCTGCCGGTCGTCGTCGACTCCCATTGCAACGTGGCCTGATTGGCGAGGTCGCCGAGCGCATCGGCGACAAGGTCATCGATGGTGTCGAAGTGCCGGTAGAAGGTCGCCCGATCAACACCGGTGCGTTCGCAAACCATCGACACCGACAATCTAGCCGGGTCTTCGCGGGCGACCTCAAGGAAGGCCGCGCGGAGCTTGAGACGCGATCGCACGTATCGCGGATCGGTGTTCTCCATCTCAGCCCTCCAGCGCGATGATTCGGTCAGATGGCCCCAGTCTTCCACAGCGCTCACGTTCTCGGCGGCGCACCGGCCTCCCCACTCAGGGTGGCGTGAAGCTGATGGGCGCCGGGACCTGCGGTTACCACCTGGTCACCCCATCTCAAGGTGGCGTGCGATCCTCCGGGCACCGTCACCCGCAAGGTGCCGAGCGATCCTTCACGTTCCCACGCGACGCTGATGCGCCCCTGCGGGCCGTCAAAATGCCCCTTCGCCCAAGTCAGCGTGTCCGGGACGACTGGCGCAACGAGGAACGACTCCCACGCAACCGAATCGTCGGCTTGTCGGAGTCCGAGCGTGTGGGAGTGCAGATAGCGGATCACTGCTCCCTTGCTGTAGTGGTTCAGGGATGCGTGCGCGTTTCCGTTGCGATCCACGCCCTCCCACTCTTCCCAGATCGTGGTCGCGCCCCGGTCGAGCATGCCCAGCCAGGACGGGGTCGTGCGCTGCCACAGCAATCGGTGTGCGACGTCGGCGTGACCGGTGTCGGCGAGCACAGGAAGGAGATCGGCGGTGGAGAGGAATCCTGTGCTGAGGTGGTCGCCGGCGGTCCGGATATGTTGCGCGAGTCGTTGGGCGGCTGGGGACCGCAGGGATGCCGGGGCGAGGTCGAATGCCAAAGCCCTGACGTAGCTTGCCTGGGTGTCGCTCGGGGTCCGTCCCTGGTCGTCTATGAACTCGACGCGCCACGCCTGACGGATTCGCTCGGCGAGGTCGGCGTAGTGTTTGGCGTCGTCGGTGCGGGCCAGCACCCGGGCGATCTTGGACAGGGTGGAGACGGACCGATACAGGTAGGCGGTGCCGACTTCACCCTTGTCGGCCATCGCCCATGCCATCGGGTCGGGCATGGTGGGTCCGGGTGTGCCGTCCTCGGAGAGCGGGGTGGGCTCGAGCCACTCTCCGAAGTGGAAGGTGCCGTCCCAGATGAACTGCTCGTGCGGCTGAGGCTCTGGTGACTTCTCGATGCGGGACGGATGCCGATTCTCGGCCGCAGCCTTCAGCGCGAAGGCAACCCATCGGGTCATCGCGACCCATGAATCGCGAAGCGCCTGCACATCGCCATAGGTCTGGTAGAGCTCCCACGGTACGAGGACGATCGCATCTCCCCAGCCCGCTGAGCCCGTCGCGAAGTCGACGCCCGGGTCTGGAATGGTGCGCATCCGCGAGGCGTCCGGGGAGATGTTCACGATCCTGCCGTCATCGAGCTGGTCGTCGCGAACGGATTGCAGCCACTTGCGGGTGAACCCGTCGACGTCGAAAAGACGGACCGCTGTGGGCAGGAAGATCTGCCAGTCGCCTGTCCAGCCTGCGCGCTCTCGGGTGGGGCAATCTGTGGGGATGTCGACGACATTGCCGCGCAGGCTCCATCGCGCCACCTCCCAGAGCCTGTTCAGATCGTCATCGCTGGAGGAAAAATCGCCTACAGAGGTGAGGTCGGTATGGATGACCTGCATGGTGATCTCGTCTGCGTCCAGGGCGATGCCAGGGCGATGCACGCTCGCATACTGGAACGCGTGGACGGTGTGGTGCGGCTCGAACACGGAAGCAGGGCTCCCGTCTGAGATGACTTCATCCTGCTGGGAGAAGGAGACCACGCTGCCGTCGGGGGCGCCCGTGTCAAGGTGGGTCAGGGTGAGGTCGCCGTCAGGTCCGAGGTGCTCGCCGTATACGAGCCGGGTCGCCACTCCCCGATCGCCGAGGTTGGCGAGCCGGATCCGGCCGGAGGCGTTCTGCCCGAAGTCTACGACGAGGGTGTCCGGCGTCAGTGGTGTGATGGAGCGAGGCGGGAGCTCTTCGATCACTCTCATCGGCGGAGCCGGCGACCATTCGACAGCTGGCGCGCCTGGTCCCGCGACGGCACTGCCGACCACGCGTGGGGTGACGCTCAGGTCTGTTGTTTGACCGTCCATGAGGTCCGCGCGGGTGACAGACGTCTGCGTGACAGTCCACCCGGGGGCAGTCGCGACAACCACGGTGCTCTCGGACTTTTCAGAGAGCAGACGGAGTTCGCCGCGGAGCGCGGTGTCGGTGCCCCACTTTGCTTGTTCCCGGAACGCGCCCGCGCGTCCCCGGAACCAACCGTCTGAGAGCACGAACGTGATCGTGTTCACACCTACTCGGAGTGCTGAGGACGCGTCCATCGCCTGGGCATAGAGCGTTCGATCGTATGACTGGGTGCCCGGCATCAGCTCCGTGCCGAGGCGGACATCGTTCACGAACACGTCATAGACGCCCAGGGCGCTCGCGTACAGTCGAGCAGCGTCAAACGGCTCGTCGACGATGAACTGCTGGGTGAAGGCGTAGGCCGGTCGTTCTCCGATTGGAAGATCGCTCCCCTCTGGGGAGGCGATCCACTCTGCGACCCAGTCGGGCTCAAGCAGGCCGCTCTCGAACGTGGACCAGGGCGACCAGGCGGTGACGCCCTGGACGTGGCGCACGCGGACGCGCCAAGCGACTCGTTCGGTGCTCGTGAGCTCTCGCCATGGCCACTCGATGAACCGGTGGTGCGGTCCCTCGTACGCGAAGTCGAACGGTTCGTCTCCGATCGTCGCTTGCAGGTCGAAGCCGAGTTGGACGGGAACGGACGGCGGCAGTTTCCACGAAAGGGCAGGTCGACTGTCTGAGACAGGGAAGCTGTCGCCACCTGTCTCGACGGTGAGCGCGTACGGCGTGACCTCATTGTGGGCCGTGGGGTTTGTCATGATGCTCTTCTCTTTTGGCTAACAAGAAGGGAACTCGGGATCGCTTGCCTTTGGTCACGGAGAGCGCGGAGTCTCGTGGACCGCGCTCGGACCACTCCACTCTATGCAACATCTGCTGAGAAAATCTATGCGACACTTGCTGTACAGTTTTCCATCGGTTCGTGCCGGAGGATTTTGTTCAAGGAGGAGCACAGTGACCGAGATAGGTAGTCAGTTCGAGGTCGACGCGCAGTTCGTCACCGCCCCGACTGGTGTCATACCCTCGCGCGAGCGGATGCCGAAGGGCTTCATCGTCGCGGCAGTGTTCTTGCAACTGAGTGTGGGCGTCGCTTCTGTCGGCATGGTCCTTGTGGCGTGGCCTGTGACAATCGCGCGCCTGGTGCCGGACGAGAAGGTCTTCTATCTGAGTGTGGTGTCGTCGATTGTGGCGGGGTTCATGGTCGTCCTCACACCCTTGTATGGCGCTCTAAGTGACCGGTGCACGTGGAGATTCGGCATGCGTCGCCCCTTCATCCTCTTCGGCTCGCTGGTGAGCGCCGCCGGCTTGGGGGCGATGGGTGCGGCGAGCAGTATCACGACGTTGCTCGCGGGCGCTGCGATGTATGCGGTGGGAAATGCCGCGCTGACATCGGCGTGTTACGTGATCATCCCCGATCAGGTTCCTCGGCAGTATCGCGGCCGCGCGCAAGGGGCGATGATGGCGGCAGTCGCGGTTTCCGGCGTCTTGGCGTCGGTGTTCCTGCCACCCCTTCTGAACAACCAGCTCCTCCTGTTCGGCATCCCGGCGATCGTCCAATTGGTCGGTGCGGCGCTTGTTTTGTTCCTGTTGCAGGACCGTGTACTGCCTCGGGAGCAAAGTCCCGGGCGGCTCACGCTGGGAAGCCTTCTGGCGGATTTCAAGATCAACCCGCGGACGGTTCCCGACTGGTCGTGGGTATGGCTGGCGAAGGTCGTCTTCATCCTCGCCACCGTGTTGGCTTCGACGTACAGCGTGTATGTTCTCACCGACCAGATTGGTGTTTCTCAAAGCACGCTTTCCGGAGTGTTGACTCTCAATGGCCTGATCGGACTTGCTGCAACGCTCGGGGGCGCGATTTTCGGCGGATGGATCAGCGACAAGCTCGGCAAGCGGAAAGCCATCGTGATCAGCACTGCCTTGGTGATGTCGGCCGGAGCACTTGTGATTGCGTTCAGTGGCGATGTCCTCTTCTTCATCATTGGCAGTGCCCTGACAGCTATCGCGTTGGGTGTCTACAGCCCCACTGACGGGGCCCTCGCTATTGATGTTCTCCCCGGAGAGGGGAAGCAATCCGGCAAGTTCATGTCGCTGATGGCCGTAGCCGATCAACTCCCCCGCGCTTTCGGGCCGCTTCTGGGCAGTGTGGTCGTCGCCCTCGGGGCAGCTACCGCCATGGGCGGATACGCAGTCACCTACATCGCTGCAGCGGTCATCTCCCTGATCGGAGGTCTCCTCATCCTCAAGGTTCGTGGAGGAAGTTAGCCCAGAGCACATCGTCGCCGCCGCACGAACGTCTCCACCAGCCGACGACGACTCATCACCGAGGCGCACTCAGAGGAGCACGCATGACCAGGCACGCAGGAACGACCGTCATCGACTTGACGACTTGGCAGTTTGCCTCAGCGGGAACAGACTCTTCGAAGACGGTTCGGTTGCCTCACGACGCGATGCTCGCAGAGCCGCGTTCTTCCCTCGCGACAGGTGGCGCGGAGGTTGCGTACTTTGAGGGTGGCGCCTACGTCTACCGGACCACTTGGGTCGCAGATGTCGATCCGAAGGTTCTGCCTTACGCGGCAATTCGGTTCGAGGGAGTACAGGGCGATGCCGACGTGTACGTGAATCGGACACCTGTCGGCACCATCCGCAGCGGCTACAGCGAGTTCGAGTTCCCGATCGACACCGCGCTGGTGTGGGGAGAATCGAATGAGATCGTCGTCGAGGTCGATAACGCGAAGCAGCCCGCCAGCCGTTGGTATCCCGGGTCTGGCCTCTACCGTCCGGTGAAACTGCTTCTTCGGCCGCGCACGCACTTCGCCACCGACGGCATCCGGCTACGCACCCGGTCAGAAGCCGGTGATAGTGCCACGGTCGACATCGAGTATCTCATTGAGAACGCCGACGACTCCGTCGAGGTGAGTTTCGAGCTCATCCACAATGGGGTCGTCACCGCAGTTGGCAGAACGAACGGTGTCCAGGGTCGCGTGAGTATGGCAGTCCCGGATGCCCGGTTGTGGTCAGCCGAAAGGCCGCACCTGTACGAGTTGGTGTCAAGGGTGACCGTCGACGGATCCGTGATTGATGAGCGGCGGGAACGCGTCGGATTGCGAACCGTGAGTGTTACCGCGCAACGGGGCCTGCTCATCAACGATGTCCCGGTGAAGCTGGCAGGAGCGTGCATCCATCACGACAACGGTCCGCTCGGTGCTGCCACTCATCGGGCGGCAGAGTTCCGCCGCATCCGCTTGCTGAAAGAGGCAGGTTTTAACGCGATCCGAAGCGCGCACAACCCGATGTCTCGTCACCTGCTTGATGCGTGTGACGAGATCGGCATGTACGTGCTGGACGAACTCGCCGACTACTGGGAAGTCCGCAAGACCCCGCATGATGCGGCGTGGCGATTCCCTGACACCTGGCGCGAAGACGCCGACCAAATGGTGGAGAAGGACCGCAACAGGGCATCCGTAATCATGTACGCGTCCGGCAACGAGATCCCCGAAACGGCGACCCCGGAAGGCGTAGCCCTCGCTCGCGAGATCACCCAGTATCTGCACCGAATCGACCCGGATCGACCGGTGACCCTCGCAGTGAACCTGTTCCTCAACACCCTCGTGTCGATGGACAAGTCTCCATATAAACCGACCGTGGAAACCAACGACGAGCCAATGGCCGGTAGCACCGAAGCGAACGTCATGATCAATCAGATCGGTCGGATGATGAACTTCGTGTCGAAGCTGCCACGGGCCGACAAGGCATCTCGCGATGCCTTCGCCGAAGTCGACGTGGCCGGATACAACTACGGACTCGGACGCTACCGACGGGATGTGCGCGCTTACCCCGATCGCGTCATCCTCGGTACGGAGACGCTGCCCGGGGACGTGGCACGCGCCTGGAAGCTGGTCAATGAGCATCCAGCAGTAATCGGAGACTTCGTCTGGACGGGGTGGGAGTACCTCGGCGAGACGGGGGTGGGTGTCTGGGTTCCCGGAAAGCGAGCGGGACTCGCAAAACCGTACCCCTATCTGATCGCAGGCCCGGGAATGTTCGACCTCACTGGCCACCCCGATACGAGTCTCCGGCTTGCGCAAGCGGCGTGGGGCCGACTCGATGCCCCAGCAATCGGCGTTCGACCGGTCAACCTGAGCGGCGCACCGGTAGTGCGGTCCGCATGGCGCACGACCGATGCCGTGGAGAGCTGGTCCTGGCGCGGCTGCGAGGGACGCAAAGCCGAGATCGAGGTCTACTCGACAGACGACCACGTCGAGCTATGGCTCAACGGCCGCCGGGTCGGCCGACGCCGTGCCGGTCGGCGTCGGGGACTCCTGGCCCGTTTCGCGGTGCCGTATGAGCCGGGCACGCTCACTGCTGTCGGATATCGTGCAGGCGTCGAGACAACGCGCACGTCGCTGACCTCAGCGTCCGGCCCGGTTCACGTGACGATCGAGGGAGAGAACCGCATCGTCGCTGATGGTGACGACCTGCTCTTCGCGGCCATCTCCCTCGTGGGCGGCAACGGCGAGGTCGAGATGCTGGCCGACGAGCTCGTGGAGATCTCCGTCTCCGGCCCCGGCGAACTGGTCGGCTACGGGACAGCAGCGCCATCGAGTGTCGAGAGCTTCCTCAGTTCCAGCCGCACGACATACCGTGGACGCGCCCTCGCTGTGATCCGCTCCACCGGCGAACCCGGTCAGATCATCATCAGGGCGACCGCGGCTACCCGGGGCACCGCGGAGCTTGTGGCTGCCGCCACTGCCTTCGCTACGCCGACTCGCGGCGCCGAATCCGACGCTCGAGGAAACGACGACGCGTAGTCGGAGCGAGCACCCACATAGATCTCATCTGGGCTAAGCAAAGAATCCCGAGAAATCACGCATTCCCGTTCTCCGCGCGGCGGACGGGAATACGTGACCACTGAAACTCCCAGGATCCACGCCACTTCACGCGAGAATCGGTGAAGGATCTGTCGCCGACGAAGTCATCGCCTTACCGGTCCGGAACCAACACCCCGGCCGGAACCCATCTCTGGGCTCCGGCCGGGAGGGGCGCGCGGGTCGGCAGTTAGACGCTCCCCTTGACTTTACGGATGAGCAATCCTCCGATTATCGCGATGACACCGCCCGCGATGAAGACTGTGGGATACCCGCCAGAGGGAATAAGGCTTCCCAATGCAAGCACCCCGGCGGCGATGAACGGACCGATGGAGCGAGGAAGCTGGTCGGCAAGCGCCATCAGACCCATGTACTTACCGGTTTCGTGTCCAGCACCGGGAAGTACATCGATCATGACAGCCCCATCGACAGGGAAGTAGGCGCCCGTGCCGAGACCCATCAGGGCGAGAGCGACCAAATACACGGCGACGTTGGGTGCGAATGCTGCCAGTACCGCACCGAGGAAGATCAAGCTGGAAGTGTAAAGGACCATGTTCTTGCGGATACGGAACTTGTCGCTGATCCAGGAGCCGAGAATCGCTCCGCCGACCGCAGTGAGCAAGCCGATGATTCCGGTGATCGCGATGGTACCCGGAAGCTGGTCGGCGGGCACGTCGAGGTGGTCGGTGAGGAAGTAGACACCGTAAACGGTCGTCAAGACGGTGCCGAGGGTGACGACGACCTTACCGGTCCATGCCCAAGAGTAGTCCGGGATGTCGCGGGGATTGATCTTGAACTGGGCGAGGAGCCCGCGCACGGTGGGCCTATCGGTGCTCTGAGTGGGATCCAGCTTGCGGTCCCTGATGAGGAGGACAGTCAGCAAGGTTGTGGCGGCCATCACAGCGCCTGGGACGGCGAACATTAGGAACTGGTTGCCGATGAGCATCGGCAAGGTGATGGACGCGACCAGGCCAGCCGTCGTGGTCATCACCATGCCCAGGCCCATGACGCGTCCTCGATATCGTTCAGGGATCTGGTCAGGGACGAGGGCATAGTTGCCACCGGCGTAGATACCCGACCCGAGCGCGAACAGCAACGACCCGGCGATCAGGACGCCTACTGTCGACGATATCCCCATCAGGATCATTCCTCCGACGGCGCCGATGGCGCCGAAAATCAGGAACGGGCGACGCATCCCAAAGCGTGACGCACAGCGATCGCTAAGCACCCCGGCGATCGGAGTGACGAAGATCCCCACGAAAGCACCCAACCCCGACACGAGGCTGAGGATGAGAGCTTTGTTCACCGGATCGAGCGCGCCGATCGTGATCGGCCACGCCACGAGGACCACGGCCACAGCCGGCACAGCGGTGCCGAACTGCGCAGCAGCGATAGCGAGCACGGATCGTGTTCTGAGTCTTTCGGGTGCGGGCAAACTGCTTTCGACAATGGGCTCCGGCATCGCCGTGCCGACAACCGGCCTGAGAACTTCTGACATGGCTTTGTTCCTCCTCGAACCTGGCCCGCCGATCTTCGCGACCGTGCGATCTGCCCAACTATACGACATCTGTTGCATATCTGCACGCGCTGTCTGAATTCTTTTCAAGTGAAGCGACCATGGCAACGCAGATCGCGACATGGTGTTCTCCTGACAGCGCGCGCATCCTGCAGGCTCGGAGCGTGGCCCAGGAGATGGACGGCGACGCTATCGAGTCGATGCGCGCGGAATGACAGCTACCTGAAGTTCCGGCCCCGCGCTGGGAGCCGGGCATTCTTCAACTGCGCTCACGGCGAGTTCGGCGAGGTAGCGGCCAAGGCCGACCGTGTTCACCCTGCGTGGGACGGCCGCTAACGCGTCGTTTATTGTGGGGCGAAAACAACGCCAACGCGATCTGGGACGCCTCCATCGTCAAGATCATCCTCGGCGGCGCCTCCAACTCCCGCGACCTCCAAGACCTCTCCACGCTCATCGGAGACCGGGACGAGACCACCGACAGCGTCACCACCGACGCCTACGGCTCCCACTCGACCCAACGATCCGTCCGGCGCCTCCCAATCCTGCCACCCGACGTCCTGCGAACCCTGCCGTTCGGCACCGGCGTCGTCATGCTCCGCACCGCCCGACCCATCATCACCACCCTGCGGGCCTGGCCGCGCCGACGGGACGCCGACCAGCTGCGGAGCGACCGCACCGAGATCGAGCGGCTCCTCCACTCCGGGGCGTGAACAGAGGGTCGCCGTTCATACCTGACCTGTGACCCCGCATGAGCGGGCGAACCGATCAGACCCTGAAGGAGGGTTCATGGCCATTCCCACCCGCGAGGCCCTGTCGGGGTTCATCGCCACCGACCCGCAGCTGACCGAAACCAGCAATGGCGGGCACAGGCTCTACGCCCGCGTCGGCATCGAACAGTTCCAGCGCAACGAGGACGGCTCATTCACGCAGCTGGAGAGCGAGTTCACCAACCTCGTCATGTTCGACAAGGCCGCCGAACGCGCGGCGGAGAAGTTCCAGAAGGGCGACAACTTCATCGCCGAGGGCCGCAGCAACACCCACGAGTACCAGGGCGAGCAGCGCGAACAGTTCATCGCCTCCCGCATCGGGCACGACAACAACCGCACCACCTACACCGTCGATCGCAGCAGGCAGGAGCGCCCGAGCGCGGACCGTGAAGCACCGGAGCGGGCAGCCGGGGAACGCGACCCGGCCGCTGTCGCGCTCGCCCAGCGCGAGCAGGCCCTCCAGCCCGAGACAGCCGCCGCGAGCGGCGCTGTCCCGGCCG